>DAIRER010000222.1:0-4380 GCA_036795495.1 Pseudobdellovibrionaceae bacterium
ACTGGGGCTCCTGGTAAATTTCCTTTTGTAATTTTCCAAGAGCCCACAGTCTCTTCAAGGCCTTCTGCTCCATTGAGTGATCGAAAACGGCCCAAGACTTCACGGCACTGGCGATTAAGTTCTTTGTTGCCATTTGCATCAGCTGGAGCTTTCAAGACAATTGTCATTTGCGCGGCAAAAATTCTTTGACCTGAATTTAATAGCTCTCGAATGAGTTCTTCTGTTGACGAAAGTTTTGTTTCACTTTCAAGATCTGTGGCTTTTCCAGCTTGGGTGCTTGCAAGGGAATGCGCCATTTTTCTCTTTTGTTGCAGTTTTGCCATTTCATCAGCTTGGGATGGAACCTCAAAACTTAAAAATAAATCATAATGAAAGGGCATTCTCAAAAATGACGACAGCTGACCAGCATATGTGACTTCCGGAAGAGTTTTTAAACTTATTGTTCTGTGAAAAAAGCCATCCAAAGTAAATTGTTCGAAATTTAAAATCAGATCTCCAAATACAAGCTGCTCTCTTGGGGATTGAGGACTCAACCAAGGAGAGTCAGTGAGAACTTCTTTGGGAAGTTCGCGGTCACTGACCTGCGAAACCTTGGGGCTTGGCTCTGAGGAGCTTCTCTTTGGATTTAAGAAACTGTAAATGTGGGCAATTAAGTCCTGTCTTTTGAGTTTCTGAGTTTTCAAACTGCAACTTTCAAAGAAAGATTTCAGGCTCTCTAGATTTTGATTCAATAAGTCCAGTGTTTCTGCATAACCTTCGACAGCGTGGTCTGTGAACACTTCGGGTTTTGAAAGAAATCCAGATTTTTTAATATTCACCATCTTGGTCCTTACAAACACCGAAAGTTTTGGTCGATAGAGTTCTCCCAACTGAAGATCTTCGAGAAGTTGGCGCTCACGATGTTCAGCAATGTCTTTTATTAATTCATGGCAGTCGTTTTGTTTGCGGTTGATGTGTTTGCTTATTGTCTCTGAAAAATCAGAGTTTACAGACAAGTGAAACTGAACCGATGTTTGCTCAGAAATTGAATTCAAGGCTGACCGAAGTTGGATCGTAAATTGATTAATCTCACTATCATCAAGACACTCAATATCTTTCAATGCTAGATTGAGGCCTGACACAAGTGAACCATCTGTAAGTACGACATGACCAATGGGCTCATCAAAGAATTCCCAGTATGGAAGTTGTTCTGCGAGTGCAAATTCGTTATTTTTTGAGTTCATCTAAGCTCTCCTTATTTAGTCTCTGATATTGTTGATCGGGAGCACCTGCTGTGAAATAGGTTGCCGATGCGATAAATTCTCCAAGGTGTTGCAGATAGTTGTCTGGCTTTCCTCTTTTGGCAAAGAAGAGGAACAACGCCAGAGATAGCGTTGTTCCCCAGACAAGGGGGTATCGAAATGAGGTGCTGCCAAAAATAAAATTGGTGAACGCTAAGGTGAAGAAAATCAGCAGCAAGTCTGGAAGTTCGAATCCAAATAGCTTACTTTTCATTTCCAAAGCCCTAGGCACTCTTGTTGTTTCAAGTCCAGAATCATTCATATTCACCTCACCGAACAGTCTGCGCGATGAAGTCAACAATGGCTTGAGCTCCGAATCCGAAAATGCAACCCAACACGGCATACACGATGTGCTGTTTTGCATTGGGATTTCCGGTAAAAAATGATACGGACGCAATGGCTATTCCGATAACGGAGAGTAGCGGCAGAATCACACCTGTTAGTTTCATTTTAATTCCCATGAGACTTGATTCAAGGCCTGCAAATGCAAGCTCAGGAATAACCATGGTTCCAATCAAAATCAGAACGGTAAGTGCAATTAGATTTTTATTTTTCATATTTCTTACTCCTTCGAGTTGCTATTGAGTTAAGCCACGGCTTCGGTTGTGTCTGGATCAGGCAGGCTTACAGAATTTGACGAAGACTCGGGATAGAGACTCATGAAAATGGGCTTATCAAAGAGATCGAAATCAAGTTTGATATAGCCGGTACTTGTATCAGCCTTTCCGTTGCCGACGATGTTCCAGAAATACTTATTTTTCCCTAGTGGATTTTTGTTCGGCTCACGAGTGAGAATAAGAAATCGGCTCGCATCATTTTTGTTTGAAATGATGTAGAATTTTTCATTCAGGAGCATCCATAAGCGAAGGGTGTATGTGTTTTGTCCCTCCTTTAGGTAAGCCATTCCTACTGATCGTTGTTTTTCATGAGTGCCGTCGTTCTTCATTCGTGGCTGAATAACTTGAAAACGGTAAAACTGCGATTGCTTCGATTGTTGGTTTGTATGTTGGTGTTGCATAAAAAATATCTCCTTGATTTTTAAATTGATGAACTAGTGACTGCCGTGAAATCCAGTCTTCTTGGGTGATCCATTCTGTTTGTTGACCATTGCGCACTTGAAATACTGTTGTTGTGATCGAGCGTTTTCTGATTTTTAGAAGGACGCTGATCATTAAAATTACGCAGCCCATTCGTCGTGCGCCTCCAGCACGTCCGTGAGTGAATCCCAATTGCAGTAAGAGCAATAGGGAAAGCGTGATGCTACTGTTTGAATTGACCCGCATCGTGGACATTCGTGCTTGTAGCCATGTTCATGGCGTAACCTCTCATCGAGAGCATCGACGCCTTCATCATCCTCAGTTATAAAATCAACCTGATTGAAATCTAGAGGCTCAACCTCTAGATTTTTTGAATTTAGCTTTATTTTGAAATATCCATTCACTTTTCCTCCCTTGGCGTTTGTTTGTGATCGCCTTCGGGAGTTCTCTAAAAGCAAGGCATGCCAAGAAAATGACTTTTTTTACTAAGTGTTTGAGATTAAATTCAATTTTTGAAATAATATCGTTTTTGAAATAAATAAATCCTACAGGAATGTTGATCGGTGTAGTTATTTGTAGGTAGTTTCTTTGTGTTTTCTCAGATAGATAAGGTAGATTCAGTTTTCTTGACTAGGGTTCAGGAAAACTGAATCCTTCAATACTTAGGGACTATATTTAGGATTTTTGAATAAATAACGGGCATGTATGTGGGTGGTTATGGGATATCCAATTGTTGATCAAGCTTTTGGTGAATTTTCGGAAGTTGGGCGAATTGCAGTTGTAGTCGAGTTAAAACTTCGATTGCTTGCCAATAAGATCCCACACTTGCAGGACTTTGCTCTCGCTCAACGAATTTATGATACTGAATCTGCTGTGCTTCCATATTTAGTTGGACAAGGATTGATTAGTGATGCTGAGAAAAAACATATTGAGAGTTCTAGAAAAATTAGGAACAAAATATTTCACTGTGAATTTGAGTCAGCTGTTAGGTTGATAGAAGAACTTCGCGGAAACGAACTGTCTCCTGGAATAGTGACTGCGGCTAAAATAGACGAACTTCCTGGGGACAATATCTTGGACAAAATCTTAGGATTTGCCAACGCAGTTCAGTCGGGAACATCAACGAGCGGAGTTTTTAAAGTCGAGAAGTCTACTACTCAGGAAGCAGGTATATTTGGTTGGCTTGTTGAAGCGATGGCAAAAGGTGTACTTGTCGAGGGACAGAAAATCGCAAATGAGTCTTTGATAGTTTTGGATCGAGTTTTTGGGGCAATGGCAAATAGGGACATCAAGGGTTGACCATCACTCTGAATTCCTTTTTTGCTCTGTAAAACTTTCATAAAGATACAGGAAAACTGAACTTTCATTGCGAGCTTTAAAATAGATATAAAAAATAATGACTTAGATCTCCCTTCTTTTGATTTGCTATCTGTGTATTCAAAATTCCTGATCCTTATGACACCACTTTTCTGTGCTAATTGGCTTAATCAAAAAGCCAACTCAAATTTATGTGGTATTCATGCCACATCGGCTGCCTAACTTATTGGCATTAAGATTGCTCTAGTAGATGGTCATTCCGTTATTCAGACGTTGAAAATGAGGGGTAAAGTGGGGACGCAGGAGCATGACATAAATTGGGATAAGACTTCATCATCATGGTGGAAGACTTTACCATTTCCAATAGAAAATGCTTCCGTATTCGAGGTCCGCCGGCCCAAGGGATTCAGGTTCAATAACTTTTCTTACAACATTGCTGCCGATATTCTTGGGCGAAATATTTTGGTAACGGGAGAGGGCCATACTAAAGAACAAGCTGTAACAAAAGCCGTTGCCGAGTTAATTGAGCGATCAGCACTGATTGAGGTCGCAGATGCAGACCCATCTGTCAAAACTTCAAATGGATGGGCTGCACACTCTGATTTTGAAGTGGCGAAATTAAATGCTATTCGCGAGCTTGTTGAGCGAGACACAATTCTAAAACATTGGTATTCAATGACCCCATTTGCGGTTGTTGATTCTAGTTCGCTACCGGATTCATTTAAAAGCTGGATTGGCACTGAGTT
>DAIRER010000223.1:0-4374 GCA_036795495.1 Pseudobdellovibrionaceae bacterium
TCTAAAAACGCAGCTCGTAATGACATATAAACCATCAAGAGAACTTCAAAAGTATACTCTAGGTTTTTTGTAATAAAACGGCCTAATTGATCTATTCTAGAAAAAATGAGCTGCATGACTTCTAATCTCCCTGGAACTGTATCGGTTGATTCATAAAAAAAATGACTAGAACCTCGTCCAGAAAAATGCTAATTAACGAAAATGACAAATTCAAACAAGACCCCTACAGAACAACCCCAGAAGCTCTTTTTAAAAAACTATACTCCACCGACTTTTGAAATTTTAAAAACAGAATTGTTTTTTAATTTATTTGAGGATTTTACTGAAGTCGAAAATCAAACGCATTTCAAACGCCTACATCCTGGAAAAGAATCAGGTAAAGAATTATTTCTTAACGGCTCGGACTTAGATCTTGTATCGATTCAAATGAATAACCAAGACCTAAGCCCTTTAAATTATGAGATCTCTCCCAAAGGTTTAACCCTTAAAAATCCACCAGACGAGTTCACGTTAGAAACCAAGGTCCGACTTAAGCCCCATGAAAACACACGCCTCGAAGGCTTGTACCGCAGTCAGAACATGTTTATCACACAGTGTGAGGCTCATGGTTTTCAAAGAATTACTTATTTTTTAGATCGCCCGGATTCTATGACACTCTTCAAAGTAAAAATTGAGGCTGATCAAAAAAAATATCCACTTCTTCTTTCGAATGGAAATCTTATTGAATCTAAAAAATTAGAAAATGGACGTCATCAAGCACAATGGGAAGATCCTTTTAAAAAAGCTTGTTATTTATTTGCTCTGTTTGCCGGAGATTGTGGCGTGATTAAGGATCATTTCATAACAGCTTCTGGAAAAAATGTTTCTTTAGAAATCTATTCTCCCTACGGATCAGAAAGCCAATGCCTTCACGCCATGGACTCCCTTAAACAATCCATGAAATGGGACGAAGAGCGCTTTGGACGTGAGTACGATCTTTCGCGGTACATGATTGTTTCAACACATGACTTCAATGCCGGCGCCATGGAAAATAAGGGGCTTAATATTTTTAACTCTAAATATATTTTAGCGGATCCAAAGACCGCAACAGATTGGGATTATTTCCATATTCAGTCGGTCGTGGCCCATGAGTATTTTCACAATTGGACAGGAAATCGAGTCACTCTCAGGGATTGGTTTCATCTTTCCCTCAAAGAGGGGCTCACTGTTTTTAGAGATCAAGAGTTCTCTATGGATATGTCCTCTAGATCCTTAGTTCGCATTGATTCGGTTCGTTCACTCAGGGATCGTCAATTCCCCGAAGATGCTGGACCCAATGCCCATCCGATCCGCCCTGAATCCTGTTATGCTGTTGACAACTTTTATACTTCGACAATTTATGAAAAAGGGGCCGAAGTTATACGCATGATGCAAACCATGGTGGGACGTCCGGGTTTTCGTAAGGGCATGGATCTGTACTTTGAAAGATTTGATGGAAAGGCTGTTATTATTGAAGATTTCGCGCAAGCCATTGCTGACGCCAACTCTATTGATTTCGAGCAATTTAAACTTTGGTATTCACAGGCCGGAACTCCGATGGTCAATGTTTCAGAACATTACGATGACCAAAAAAAGGAATACACATTAACTTTAAAACAAAACACCAAACCCACCCCCGATCAAAAAGAAAAAAAACCTTTTCATATTCCTCTCGTTCTGGGACTTTTAACACCAGAGGGTCAGGAGATAGATCTTAAAGACTCTCCTGCTGTGAAAAACACAGAAGGGCAATTTATTCTTCATTTAAAAGAGGCCCATCAAGAGTTTAAATTTAGAAATATTTTAAAAAAGCCAATTCTCTCTTTGAATCGACAATTTTCTGCACCTATCTATTTAGAAATGAACCGATCGAAAGAGGAACTTCATTTTCTATTTTCTAAGGACTCCGATGAATACAATCAGTGGGAGGCTGGACAAAATCTCTATACTCAAAGCTTTTTAGATTCATTGAATGGAAAACCCGTAAATACAGCTTGGATTTCATCCATAGAGACCCTTTTATCTCATCCCAAAATTTCTTCAGGAATGAAGTCTGAACTGATCAGTCTTCCCTCGGATGCCTATTTATTGCAAAGGACCGATCGGTTAGATTCCACTGGTTTTCATAAAGCCCGGCAACTCCTTAAAAATACTATCGGGTCAAATCTAAAGTCTCATTTTTTTGAAATTTACAAAAGCCTTCATGGAAAAAACACAGACAGCCGAAAACCTAAAGATTTTGAAGATCGCCGACTTAAAAATACGGCCCTTTATTATCTAGCCACTCAACCCGAGTTTAAGGATTTGGCCTTTGAACAATTTAAAACAGCTCAAATCATGACCGATCAATTAGAGTCATTAAGTATTCTGAGTTCTTCACAAAGCCCTTATAAAGAAAAAGCTCTTACTGATTTTTATGAACAATGGAAATCCAACACATTGGTTTTAAATACTTGGTTTTCACTTCAAGCTTCAAGCACGGATTCAGATACTTTTTCAAAAGTTATAGAACTCTGGGATCACCCCTTATTTGATAAAAAAAATCCAAATAAAATCTACTCTCTGATTTTGCGATTTTCTAATAATTTGGTTCGTTTTCACGATCCCAAAGAGGACACCTATAGCTTTTATGCGGATCGAATTCTTGATATCGATGCTATGAATCCACAGGTCGCAGCACGTGTGGCTTCAGGTTTCAATGTTTTAAACAAGCTCTCACCCGAACTTAAAACGCGAGCCATCTTACAGCTGGAACGACTTAAAAATAACAAACTCTCTCCGAACACTTACGAGATTGTCTCAAAGTGTTTAGAGTCTCAATAAAATAAAAATAAAGGAGAAAAAACAATGGATTGGAAATTATTTATAGGAACTTTTCTTACGGTTTTTTTAGCTGAAATGGGTGACAAAACCCAACTTGCAGCCCTAGCTATTTCCTCACAAAACAAGTCTACGGGACCTATTTTGTTTGCCGTCATTTTAGCCTTAGCCTTGGCTGGAGGTATTGGGGTTCTTGCTGGAAAATATCTTTCTACTTTAATTAATCCCGAATGGATCCGCTATGGCTCTGGAGTTTTATTTTTAGTCATAGGAGTATGGATTTTGGTCTTTGGTAAAATTCAACCCATCCCTTAACAAAGAATTCATGTAGAACAATTTTTGCTATTAGCATGTATATAATTCATTACTATTAATAATAGACCAACAGCCCGGGTCTTGCTGTATATCTACTCCTATGAAGACCCTTAAGATCTTACTTTTCAGTTTTAGCTTAATCGGCTCTGTTGGATTCAGTTCTGAAATTGATTTAAGCAATCAATTTTCGAATATTCACAAACAACAAAATGCAAATACTTGTTATATCCACACAGGGATTGGACTGATTGAGGCCGCCCTCCACAGAGAGGGATTTCAAGTCACAATTTCAGACGAAGCCGTAATTTTAAACTTCATCAATAAACTTCTTGATTCCTCCACTCGTTTTTCTTCTACAGATTGGCTAGAGTCCATGCAGTCCATATTGGTAAAAAACATTTATTACTTCCAAAGAGGAAAAACCGAAAGTCTTGCGGACTATGGACTGCTCAATAAAGAATTAATCTATTTTTTAACTCAATTAGAACTACCTATTGAACAGGAATTTACGAACTTAAACCCTTTAAAAGATAAGTTTAAAAGTCTGACAGACAGATACAGTATGGAACTGCTAAAAACAAAATCACCAATTCCTATACCCGAAATGATGCCAGAAGAACTTTTAAAGTGGGAGGGCTTTAGCAAAATTAGACCTCAATTGCAATCTGATTGGAATGCCCTTATTCAACAAATACCAAAGGCTCAAACCGTAAATGAAAATTTACAATCTTTGAAGATTCGGGCGGTCGATTTGCAAATTTCAAAAAAAAATCATGAAATGAATGCTCTACTAGAGACACTCGCCAACGCTCCTACGTTAAAAGAAACCGAGGAACTGAATCAGGCAAAAAGACAGTGCTCTGAAACGTCTGTAAATCTTCAGAATCAATTAGAATGGTTTCTTAAACATCAGATCCCCCTGGCTGTGGGAATTTATCCAGCTGGTGTAGAGTTTGGTCCTGATTTAAATAATTTAAAGACGGTCTACAAAACAAGCCATCATGCGCTTATCTTGACGGGAATTAAAAATATAGAAGGCAAAAAATATTACCTTTTAAGAGATTCAGGATTTATTCAAGGTTCTTCCCATGCAAGATTTCCTGTTGAAGAAGGGTGTCGAATATTAAATGCAGTGGCCTTAGTTACAAAAAATGACATCGAAAAATTTAAAAAAGAAAGACCTCCGAAGCTAAATAGCATTCCCTCTTTAAATTTATCAGA
>DAIRER010000224.1:0-1877 GCA_036795495.1 Pseudobdellovibrionaceae bacterium
AAAATTAAAAGCTTTAAAAATAAGGAAAAATTTTGAAATTTAGATCTTTACAATTTGTAGCCATAGGATTTCTTTTTGGGTCTAGTTTAGGTTGTCAGATGTTGCCTGGACCTTCTGTAAAAGAAAAAGAAACTCAAGAGTTTAAAAAAAACTGGGTACGATCGACTTTAAACTCTGATTTAAACACAGAGAATCTTGATTTTAAAAAGTCAAATCGAGCCTCCGCTATTATTATTGATAAAATGTTAATTCAGGCCAATGCTTTTGATGGGCTTGGGGCCTATGATCTTGAAAGTGGAAAACAAATTTGGAAAAAAAATCTATTTAATGGTTCTGAGGCCGGTCCGACATTGGATAAAAATTTATATTTTGGAGCCAGTGATGGTTTTTTCTATGCTTTAAATCCAAAAACAGGCGAAGAGCTTTGGAAGTTTAAAGTGGGGGCCGAGATACTTTCTTCGCCTTCGATAAATGCTGAGCATGTTTATTTTCTATCCGGACTAAATATATTTTATGCATTAAAAATAGATACTGGTGAGGTGGATTGGGTCTACTCTCGACCAAGCTCTTCAGAGTTTTCAATTCGTGGTGGGGCGAGGCCCGCAATAGGCGATACTCAAGTTTTTGTAGGTTTTTCGGATGGTTATTTTGTGAGCCTGGATCGGCGTACCGGTAAAATGAAATGGGAAGTCTCATTAAATAAAAATAAACGATTTAAAGATATAGATTCAGAAGTGATTTTAAATGATGGATTACTTTATGTTTCTGGGTATGATGATCATCTTTATTGTCTTGATAAGACTTCCGGAAATACAATTTGGAAAATTAAAGGGGGATCTTTTTCAGGTCCTACTTTCCATGAAAACCTTTTGATTTATCCTACTTCAACGGGCGAGGTCTGGGGATTAAATAAAAAAACCAGTCAAAAGCTTTGGTCTTATAAAGTGACATCTGGAATCGCATCACGGGTGACCCTTTTTAAAAGCAATGCCCTTTTTGGTGAAAGTCAGGGGGATTTGATTTTATTGAATTCACAAAATGGTGATGTATTAAGTACATTCACACCGGGCCGTGGAATCTTTACGGCCCCCGCAGTGGATCCAAAAACTTCAAAGGTTTATTTCATCTCTGGTGAAGCCAATTTATACAGTTTAACTTTAAAAGAGTCTTCTCGATCCATATTCGACTTTCTTTAACCTTCTATAAGGGGCAATATTTATTATGAAATCTATTTTGTTTATTTTATCGTTCTTGGTCTTATCCAGTTGCACCTTAGGAAACTGTTTTTTAAAAAAGGAGCCTATGGATGCTCAGAAAACCAGTCAGATAAAGGAGGCCCTTGTGAAGTCGGATCTAACCCAAAAAGTTAAGGTCTTTAAAGAAGACGGAAGCCGTCAGTGCAATGAAGGGGATCCCATAGCTTTAGACACCATGGCTCAGCAATTAGTGGGAATCAAAGTTCTAAGAAGTTACAAAGCCAATGATGGAATAATGCGTATTCAGGTTTGCGGAGCCCCCACGGGAGAATGCAATGTCTATGAAATTGAAAGAGTGAATCTTGCTCAAGCCCTAAAGCTTGGCTTTAAAGAATGGTCTCAGGATTAATCCAAAATCTGTGTTCTTAAATTTCGAATTTTTTTCCATAATACGGCTTCTGGGATGCTGTTCATTTTTACAGCCGACATGCAAGAGCTCAATCGTCCTGGACGATTTTTTAAGCTCTCTATGGCCTTGATTAAATCTCTTTCGACGCTTTCTCCATAAGCTAACTTCGCCTTTTGAAGGGCCTTCTTGAACATTTCTGAAGGCAGATCTAACATGGAAAGATCAATAAGATCACGATTAAATACGGCATTATCTGACCAGCGATCTGAATT
>DAIRER010000224.1:1887-4368 GCA_036795495.1 Pseudobdellovibrionaceae bacterium
AGCAACTTTGTGGCAGCCATATCGATATGGGTAAGGGTAGAGACACCACAAATGTTTTCGTTTTGAGTCGGAGGATCTAGTGAAATTCGAGCTTCAAAAATTATTTCAAATTTTATTTCAACTCCCCCTTGGTTCAACATTGTACGAATTCCGTATTGATCAACGCGCACCTCACGAGACAAATCAAGTTGCATACCTTTGCGCACAATTGCAGACAATCCAGACCCGTCTTTGAGGGCTTGGCGAAGCTCACGATATCCATTGGGGTTAGATATGAGAAAATCAATGTCCAGTGACTCTCTATATTCTTTCGATAACAAAACAATTGCGGTTCCTCCTCCAAAATAACAACCTAATTCAGAGAGAATTTCTGCATCGAGAGCTTGAAGAACTGTGGCTATGCGTACGTGATGATCTCTTTTAAACAAACAACCTCTCCTTGCCAAAAAGAGCCAATAAATTTTGTATAAATTCTCGTTCCTTAAAACTTAACTTCTTCACATCAATATGACGCCAGTTACGTTCATAAATATTTAGCGCGTCCTTAGGTGTGAGTTTTTTAGTAGTATCGAGCTGCCAGGCCAATTTTTTCAACTGTGGATAATTTGACAAAAGAATCTTAGTGTCTATTGTCAGGTTTTGAGGATTTTTAATTTCTTGATGGTTCTCAGTGAGATTGAGTTCAAGACCCAAAACAGAAATGACGTTGAGGTATGCTCCCATGGTCACTGAAACCTCACCTTTTTCAATTCGATTTAGGGTCATTCGAGAAACCCCTGCGGACTCCGCAACAATTGTTGCGGATACATTAAGCTCTTTTCGAAGCCTACGGATCTGGAGACCGATTTGCTGAAGAGCTTTTTTGATTTTTGGACCACTTGGCGGGGCTTTAGCTGGCATATGTAACTCATTATAGACAAATCAATAAATATGTCAACAATGAGTTACATAATACAAAAACATAGGCCTAAGTCAGAATGAGGTAAGGTTTTAGGAACTTATTAATCTATATGATTTAAATCATAGTAATGACCAAATCAAATCGCTTATCTTTTTTTTAGAAAATTAAATTCATATTGAATGAGGTAAATCATGCTGTCAAAATCACAGGCAAAGTCATTTTTTCTTTTAGGTACAGCCGTTTGTTCTGCCATTTTTGTTGGACTTACGGTGGATACTTTTCAACGCATTCCAAAACAAACCAATCAAGCTGAGTTGAGTGCCGCCGCCATTCGTGGAAAACATTTATTTGAAAAAAAGAATTGCATGGGTTGTCATACTATTTTGGGTGAGGGGGCCTACTATGCTCCAGAATTAACAAAGGTTTTTGAGCGACGGGGAGATGCGTTTATAAAAGCCATGCTTAAGGACCCTCAAGCCATGTATCCTGAAGATCGAAAAATGACAAACTATCACTTCTCTGATGAGGAGATTCATGATTTAACTGAGTTTCTAAAATGGATTGGAACTATGGATTTAAATGGGTTCCCTCCAAAGCCAGATATTGTCTCGGCCTTAACTCCAACAACAGCTCCAGCAACAACTCAAAAAAGTCCTACGATTTTTAACCAAATGTGTATTGCCTGTCATTCTTTACAAGGAAAAGGGGGGAATATTGGGCCAAAACTTGATGGAGTGGGGACGCGCTTGGATACAAACTATCTTACGAATTGGTTAACAAATCCAAATTCAGTTAAGGCGGATTCTAAAATGCCAAAATTACCTCTTACTGAAGCTGAAATTACAGAGCTCGTCGCATTTTTATCACAATTGAAGGAAGGAAATTAATTTTATGAAATATCAATCACAGAAAGTAGCCTATTGGTTTTTTGCTGTCTCTATGCTTCTTTTTGGCCTTCAGCTTATTTATGGATTTATTATGGGCTTTGCACACATGGGTTATGATGGACTCCATGAAATTATACCCTTTAATGCCGCCAGAGCTGTTCATACAAATTTGTTGGTCATGTGGCTCTTATCAGGATTTATGGGGGCTGCCTATTATATAATTCCTGAAGAGTCGGGGCGTGAACTTTTGTCTACAAAGTGGGCCTATATTCAGTTGGGAGCCTTTGTTGCCGTAGGAGTTGCAGCAATTATTGGTTTTCATTTTGGATCGTGGGAGGGACGTAAATTTTTAGAAATCCCTCGACCTTTGGATTATTTAGTCGTCGTTGATGTCTTATTGTTTATAGGACTCATTGGCGGAACAATTTGGAAAGGTACAAAGTACACCACAACCAGTTTAGTTTTATTTTTTGGATTATTAATGGCAGCACTACTTTATTTGCCAGGAATGATTGAAACCGATCATCAAACTCATGATTCCTACTGGAGATGGTGGGTTGTTCATTTGTGGGTTGAAGGAGTTTGGGAATTGATTATGGGAGCCATTCTTTCTTTTCTTTTAATCAAACTGACAGGTGTAGATCGTGAAATCATAGAAAAATGGTTGTACATTATTGTTGGCTTTACCTTTCT
>DAIRER010000225.1:0-4365 GCA_036795495.1 Pseudobdellovibrionaceae bacterium
TATACATAAGAAACTTGTATCAGTGAACTTCCAAATCCAATAATGTCACCCTCGCGAAGATTGTGCTCCTTGAGTGGTTGATTGTTAATAAGGACCTTTTGAGAATCAAAAATTTTAATTTTTGCTGACCGCCCTTGGGGAATAAGTAAAAATGCTTTTTCCGGAGCCTTAGGGTCCAAGAGCTCTAAATCCAAAGATTTTTGACCGACCATACGAGGGCCATAATAGAAAGTTTCAGATTGAGAAAGCTGAATGCCTTGAATAAATTCAAGCTTGATCGCTGGAATAAAGGGTAAACCATTCCCTTTGATGTAGTCATCTTTGAGGGTCACATTCTCTAAAAGAGAAATGAGTCTTGAGCGCCAAGGCCGTATGATACCCAATCTTTCAATATCTTGGATCGCCCCCTCGTGAACTTTAAATGCAGATCGTCCAATTTGAAAAACAACACCAGACAATAATGAGACTTTCTTAACACGTTGGTCCCCGAGAAATAGCCCATTTCCAGAATCTAAATCTAAAACAAAATATCGACCAGCCGCATCAACTACAACTTTGGCATGGGAGGTAGATACTTTTGAATCTTTAAGAATAATATCACCTTGGCTTCTGCCGAAAGTGGTCCCATTTTCGAGCAAATAGTATCCGCCAGCAAGGGGGCCCTCGAGCCCTTCGAGATAATAAATTTTTTCCAAGGTGGCTCCTTTCGTGTTTCATAATTCTGGGGAGCCAGGGGCCTACCCACAATGTAAAGTTATTCTAGCATACTGACCTTGTGCTTAGTCAAAAGGCATGTTAAGAGGGCCTAAACCAAAACCTTGCTCTCACCATTATAAATTACGTGAGGGCTTATACCGAAAGGAATTTTGTGGACAATAAGTTACTAAAACGTCCCTATGAAGTTGTCGTGATTTTACATCCTGACACAAACATCAATGATCAGAAGGAAATTTTTAAGAAAAACAAGGAAACGATAGAGGCCCATAGAGGCACTGTGCATTCTTTGGAAACTTGGGGAAAAAGAAATCTTTCAAACATAATCAAAAAACAAAAAAAGGGTTTATATTATCATTCCTTTTTTGAGGGAGATCCCCAAATGATTATGGAACTTGAGCGCGTTATGAGAATCAATGATAAGGTTCTGCGATATATGCACACTCGACTTGATGAAAGAATATCTTTAGCAAAACACATGGAAGCCTTTAAAAAGGGTCTTCAAGACACTGCAGCTCGAGAAAAAGAACGTGAAGCTCGAATTCAAGCTAAACGTGCTCAAGCTAAAGCAGAGAGATTTGAACAAGCTTAAAGGTGAAAACTCAAAAAACGTTTTCTAAACTCGCTCTTCTTTGGTTGGCGTCAGTTTTTCTGACCTTGTTGAGTTTTATTTCTGGAGCTCCCTTTTTTAGGGTGCTGCGTGAAAACTATGGTGCAAAGATTTTTTGGATCAGCGCTTTAGTGACGGTATTTACTCTTGATATGGTTGGTGCTCAGGCATTATCGCTTATCATTGGTGCAGTTTGGATGATCGTTGGAGTTTATTATGAGCTTGAAGTTCGAGGAGTAAAGTGGTGGTCTGCGGCTTGGATTTCAATAGGTCTTTCTGCCGCATTTTCTGTAGTTCAGAGCGCTTTTTTAATGAGACAAGCTGAAATAACAAATTCAGAACAACTATTAAAGGCAGCTCATCGGATTATAGAGCAGATAAATACTTTATACCCTCAACTCAAATTAAATTCAGAAACAATCATGTACCAAATCCCCTCGGGGTTTTTAGCTATTCTTATTTTTGCTTTAGGACTTTCCATCATTGGAGGACCTGCAGTTTCTAGATGGTTTAATCTGAGTTGGGTGCGTAGGGCTGGACATGTTCGTGGTCTAGAGTTTAGGGTTCCTGATTATTTGATTTGGTTTGGATTGATAGGATTGTTATTAATGCTTGTAGATTTTAAATCTGTGGCATTGTCTGTTCTGGGTTCAAGTCTTATTAATATATTGACGGCCGTTTATTTTTTTCAAGGGCTAGCCATTTTCGAAGTGTTTTTAATAGCGATTCGAGCCGGTCCCTTTACACGGTTACTTTCTTATTTTTTAATAGTGGGCAATTTATTTTTTATATTAAGCCTAATTGGTTTTATTGATTTTTGGATCGACTTTCGTAGACGACTTAGAAAGTTAAAACCTGTTAGCAATACCTGAGGAGGATATTTTATGAAAGTAGTATTACAAAAAGATGTCAAAGAAATTGGTCGTATTGGCGATCTAATCAATGTGTCTGAAGGTTACGCAAGAAACTTTTTGTTTCCAAAGAAGTTGGCTGTTGAGGCCACAGAAACAAAAGTAAAAGAGTGGGAGCACTTAAAAAGAGTTTCTGAAATTAAAAAGAAAAAAGCTGTTTCTCAAAGACAAGAGATTTTAAATAAAATGAATGGAGTTACAGTTCATTTTAAACTTGCTGCTGGGGAAAATGATAAGCTTTTTGGAACAGTTTCTCCAAAAGATATTTCTAACGAATTAGAAAAACTTGGATATTCTGTTGATAAAAGAGACATCCATCTTGAAGAGCACATTAAGCTTTTGGGTCAGCACAAAGCAACAGTAAGACTTGGCGAAGGCCAAGAGGCTGTAATCCAAATTTCTATAGAAAAAGCATAGATATTTTAGAGATCGAATAGAGACTAATTTAAAAGCCACTTCCAAATGGGATGGACTTGGATCTTAAGTCCATCCTGTGTGATTTGGAAGTCTTCTTTATAAGTGATGAGAGTCAAAGTTTTTACATTATAAATTCCACTGGCTTTGACCAAGGATTTAAGTTCTCTTTCTCGTGTTTTTTCATCTATAGAAAGTTGAAGTGGCATTGCAAAATCCAAATTTTTTGGTTTCAATGTCGATGAATTTATGAACTTCTGGGTTGGACATTCCTAGCTTCATCACAAGTATAAGATCATGCACAGTTTTAAGTTTAGAAAATGTAGTAAAAGGGGCCTCTGCGTTAAAAGCATACACCGAAAAACTAAAAAAAATAAAAAGGTAGAAAGAATTAAGCTCAATTTTACCCCCTTGTTAATATTTCTTATCCGCTTTAACGCGGGAATAATAATAAATATGAGTATCAAAAGTTCCATCGTCATGGAAAACAAAAAACTCTGCCGCCAAATAGGTGTAGTCAACTTTGGTTGAATCTTTTAAAATATCCACGGAAGTCCTAATTGCCACATTCATTTTTTCCTTATCTCCAACATTGTCTTGGCTAAAAATATAAGTCATATATTTTTTTATACTCTCAGTTTCTGCCAAAAAAGATAAAGGGAATTCGCCATTGATCGGCAAACCTTGAATAAGCAAAGAAGGTCCTAGCTCTCTATACTCAAGATGAGAAAAACAAACTCTTTCTGGCAAAACTGAGGAGCCACGAATATTTCGAATCATCTCATTCTTCACGAAACACTGGTCCCTATTTTCGCTGACCTGATAGCTCTTTTTCTGAAAATCTTGTTCCTGCTCATCCTCGCAATCATTTTCACAGGGGGGCAAAATATAGTTTTCACTCACCTTTTTAACTTCTAAGATACTACAATCTTTAGCCGAGGGACGCGCTGTTGTATTAAAGTCCCAGCTCATATATCGGCCACTGGCAACTTGAACCTTGGCCAGGTGAGAGAACTTCCAAAGGTAACCTTTCGAGTCTTTAGACTCTGCTGAAAGCCACGAGGTCATCCCCAGATTATCTTGATTTGAAAGAAAAGTCGCGTGAATAGTCTCCCTTGACCGCTTTGAACATAAGTTAAGACCATCAGCTCTCTCACTGGCTAAGGCCATATCAGAAAGAAAGGTAAAAACCGAAATAAAAACTGAAACAGTCGTTGCGATAAAAAACATAGCGTGGTCCCCCTCCAGAATTAAGCACCATAAAATTTTTAAACAAAAACTATCTCGTGGCAAGCTTCTAGTGGCTGCTAGAAGCCTAAACTTAACACATTAAAAGAGAATTTCACGTAGACTTATTTATTTACTCTTCGGAGCTGCATTTATTGCCTTTTTTATGCAAGACAAAAAAGATACATTAGTGATTCTTTTCGTGGACTTGTTGAATTCTATTATCGGAGCGGTGCAAGAAGGCCGAGCTGAACAGTCCCTTTCTTCCTTAAGAAAACTATCCCGATTAAAAGCCCGAGTAATTCGTGAAGTCACCACGACTGAAATTGAAGCACGTGAGTTGGAACCAGGAGATCTTTGGTGAGGTGATCTACAATCTTAAAACGCCTAGGGATGATGGCACGACGGCCATCCGGCTCATACAAATGGAGCTCATGGAGCGGCTGGTGGCTTTGGTCCCACGCCCAAGAGTGAACTTAACCCGTTATC
>DAIRER010000226.1:0-4347 GCA_036795495.1 Pseudobdellovibrionaceae bacterium
GCAGTCAGTATGATTTTCCAGCCAAAGGATCTTTTGGCGTGCCATGTGTTTTTTCAGAAGAAGTTCCCACTCAACCAGTAGAGCTGAATTATGATAAAGGGGAAGGTTTTAAATGCGTTTGTCCTCAGGGGCAAAATGATCTTCACAGTTGTGATCGTCGTCGCGTGATTTACGGGACAGCGAGTTTTGTTACGGGAACTTTTGGATTTTCGATGGCTTCATGGGCCGTTCGCGAAATCTTAAAAGAGGTCTAATAAATAGGACCCGCTGGGGATGTCCATTTAGTATTCTAATTGGATTTTATCTAGAAGATCGGGATCTTCTAGAAGAATTTCTCCGCCTTTAGCTAGAGAAATTAATGGATTTTCGGCAACTCTTACGGGCAGGCGAACTTCATTTTGAAGGCGCAAGGGGAGGTCTCGGATAAGGGCTCCTCCTCCGGCTAAGACAATTCCATTTTCAATAAGATCTGAAACCAATTCGGGTGGCGTTTGTTCAATGGCTTTGTGAATGGAATTGACAATGGCTTCGATGGGGGAGCTCATAGCCATGCCGATTTCTTCGGAGGACACTTCGATTTGTTTTGAAAGTCCTGTATTGAGATCCCGACCCGATATAATAGCTTTTTGAATATCTTTTTTAGGCATAGCCGTACCGATGGAGTGTTTTATTTCCTCAGCCGTCGATTCATTAATTACAAAGTGCTTTTCACGTTTTAAATAATCCATAATTTCTTCATCAATGCGATGGCCTGCCACACGAATGCCCTCACAATAAACGATATCAGCTAATGCAATAATGGCCACTTCTGTGGTTCCGCCGCCAATATCCACAATCATGTGTCCAAGAGGGGATTTAATGGGAATTCCAGCCCCAATCGCTGCAACCATGGGTTCATCAATTAAAAAAACTTCTTTGGCTCCTGCAAATTTACAAGTATCAACGACGGCTTTTTTTTCTACCTCGGTGACGCCGTAGGGAAGAGAAACAATAATGCGAGGACGTGAGTAGGCATTTTTAACGATAGGGTTTTTAAGAAAATGCCGCAACATTTGTTCTGTACTTTCAAAATCGGCGATAACTCCATCGCGTACAGGTTTTTGCATAAAAACATTTCCAGGATTTTTACTCAAAACATTTTTGGCATCATTTCCAAAGGCTAACAAACGTTTTTTACCAGCTGAAATTTTTTGATAAGCGACAAGGCTGGGTTCGTTCAGTAAGACCCCTTTTTTGCGGCCTGCAATGATTGTATTGGCAGTTCCTAAATCAATATAAAGATCGGCGGCAACGTGGGTTTCATTTTTTAGCCACGATAAAAACATCACTGACCTCGATGTGAATCTATAGGGATAATTATATTTCCAGATATATAAGAATAGGAACGATTCAAATTAAACGACACCTCGGCGCTCCAGTAAAAAACGGATTCTGTGGGTGGAGTCACCTCAAGTCCAAAAGTCATGTTGCTGGCCACATAACCTTCTCCTTTGCCCGTGGTCATTGTGAAAGGGAGGGCAAAGTAGGTCACAACCTCTCCCAGTTTTTCAACAGTTTGAGTTTTTTTACTCACAAGGGGGGCCACTTGGAATTGAAAAAGGTTGTCGGCACCCAGGCGAGAGTAGCCCAGGCCAACGCGTCCACCAATCGCCGGTTGTTTGTCAACATCTGGAAAGGGAACGAATTTAAAACTACCAAATAAGCTGAAATCAACTTTTCCTGTACTTAATCCAACACGAGTTGAACTGGAGTCACTGACTTGAGATTCAAAAAAAGCTCCGAGGTTTCCACCACCACCTTCATTTAGAAAAAGTTGAGGTTCAAATCCAAAACGGTATTCAGAGGCGGGTAGAATTTCAGCGGATTCGCCTACGGTTAAATAGGCTTGAGCCGAGGACGTCGAAAATAAAATGAAAATCCCAAAAGTGGAAACACTAGAAGTCAGTAATTTAAAAATAGTTTGAATACTCATATATGAAAGACATCCTATTCTGTTGAAGGTTGTTTGACAAGGGTTAGGATTGTCTGACAGATTTAAAAAATGACGGAGTCAATAACAACCCATAAATCTACAGAAAAATTACCATTGTCTTTGGTGGTGATTACATTCAATGAAGAAAAGAACATTGAGCGGTGTCTTAAGTCTGTCCCCTTTGCCTCGGAGTGGATTGTTTTAGATAGTTTTTCGACGGATCGCACTAAGGATCTCAGTTTAGCATTGGGTGCACGCTTTTTTCAGGAGCCCTGGAAGGGGTATGGAGCTCAAAAGCAGAGTGCTACGCTGAAGGCCTCCTATGATTGGGTCCTCTCTTTGGATGCGGATGAAGAGCTCAGTCCTGAGCTGGCTCAGGAGCTTTTAAAGAACTTTGATCAACTTCAGGCCGATGTGGGTTATCGTATGCCTCGTCGGTCGTTTTATTTGGGGCGTTGGATTGATCATGGGGGATGGTTTCCAGATTATCAGCTTCGTCTTTTTCACAGAAAGCATGCTTCTTGGACTTTAAGTTCGATTCATGAACAAGTAAAATCTCATCGAACTCAGAAGTTAGTTTCTCCAATTTTGCATTATGTTTTTCGAAATCTGGAGCATCAGGTTCAGACCAATAATAATTACTCTTCATTGCAAGCTCAGGATCTTTTTACGCAAAGAAAAAATTTTTCACTTTTTAAGTTAATCACAAAACCCGGTGTTAAATTTTTAGAGTTGTATTTTTTTAAATCTGGTTTTTTAGACGGACTTCCTGGGTTTATCATTGCTGTCGGTGGAGCTTATTCTGTTTTTTTAAAACATGCTAAATTGTGGGAGATTGAGAATGATAAAAAAAACCATACTAATATTTTTTAGTATAATCTCTTTAAAATGTTTTTCTGAACCACTGATTCTTCCGGCGGTGACGGAGGTTAAGGGTAAAAGTTGGATTGAGATTTCAGGTAAAGCTCAAGAACGATTAAAACCAAAAACTCTTATTCGTGAAAATTTATCTTTAGAAACAACGGAGAAGAGTCATTTGATTTTGTCTGTGAAAGAAAAAATCTTTTTAAGATTAAATGAAAATTCAAAAATTGAGGTGCCCGCAATCACATGGGAAACATTAGAGTTTTCTTATATTGATTTTAAGTTTGGAGATATCATTTGGGAGGCTGAAAACGTAAGTTCTGAAAAGCGGGTGGATTTGATTTTAAAAAACGAGTTGTTGTATCTTACTCTACCGCTTCAAGGGAAGTTTCAATTTATTTACAAACCTGAGTTGGCACAAATTGAAGTGCGAGTCTATGAGGGAGAAATCGAATTTTCTCAGATGAATGCCGAAGTTTCACAAAAAATTAAAAGTGGTCAGAAAATAAAATTTCAGGGGCTTCGTGGAGAAGATGGGATCGAATATGATCTTTTGTTAAAGGGAAAGAAAATTCCTAAGGGTTTTTTAACTCCGATTGAGCCGATGACGACACAAGATCTTAAAATATTTAAGGATCTTTATGAAAAACCTCAAAAGAAAAAAACTATAGTTTCAAAGAACCTACGTTCAACAGGTCCTTTGATTTGTGATCAACCCAGGGGAGAATTTAATCAATGCCGCTGGGTTTGTGAACAGAACCCAAAGGGTGAAAAAAAGAAATGCCTAATTGAGAGCGGCGCACGCTGCGTTAGATCGCGATGCAATGCCAATGGTCAGTGGGCAGATGCCATGGTTTTAGAGGGAGGGGCTCGCTTGAAGTGCCAGGCGAGGCCACTTGTTGAGCCGTGTGATTATTGACATAAAGCTCGCTCTTGCCAAAATATGTATTTCGTTGTTATAAAAACCCCTCTTTGAAAATGTTCTTTTATAATTTAAGCAGTGGTGACTGTAGCTCAGTTGGTAGAGCATCGGATTGTGATTCCGAGTGTCGCGGGTTCAAGCCCCGTCAGCCACCCCAATTTCCCCATTCGGGGATTTTGAGTTTTCTAAGTTACTAAAATCAATAATCAAGTCTCAGATCAAATACATTTCTTCTCAAATTCCGTGAAACACAAAACAACAGGATGAAAAACTTGGATAGGTTAAACTCTTGGTGCTGCCTAGGTTAAACCATTTGAAATCTTCAAGTTGCAAAATTTCTTAATCCAACTTTGAATTTGTCCTCAACTGCGGACAGGTCAGGTCTTTAATCCCTGATTCATGCTGCTATCTGGGGACAGTTGTCCCAGTTCAGGGATAGGAGTCCCAGAACCTAATTTTATGATTCAAAATGGGGTTACATGAAGCTAGACTCAACCATCAACTCACTTTGTAAAAAGAGACGCATCACCTTGTCTGAATTGTCGAGGCGCTCAGGCGTTCCTAAGCAAACCCTTCATAATTGGACACT
>DAIRER010000227.1:0-4331 GCA_036795495.1 Pseudobdellovibrionaceae bacterium
CCATAGATTGAGCTTTTATCTCGAAAAGAATTAAGGGTCAATACTTAATGAAATACCCTTCGAACCACAAACCCTTTTCGTGGATCCAAGGCGATCAAAGCCAAGAGCTCACCCGTTTTTTGATTTATAACGCGCAAATATTCATCTTCTAAAGGATTAAATATTGAAATCAGACGTGTTCTTAACTCATGACTGATTTGTCCATTTTTAATAAAAACGAAGTCTCGTCCCAAAACATATACGGCTTTTATTTCTGATAAAGCCTGAGATAAAGGAATAAATGAACCCTCTTTAATCTGAAAATCCCCCATACTTGAAATTGAATCCAAGGGGACGGCCTTATCAAGGCTATAAATCGAAGATTTTGTACGCCTTAAGTCCGTCAAAATGGCACCACAACCTAAAATCTCACCAAGTCGATGAACCCAGGCACGAATAAAACTACCCTTGGAACAAACAATTGAAAAACGCATCGAGGGAAACTCCAACGCATCTTCAAATTTAAGATTCCAAAATTTCATTATTTTTTGAGGGACCTCAACGTGAACACCGCTACGAGCATACTCGTATAATTTTTTTCCATCGACTTTTGTGGCCGAATAAAGAGGCACTGGAAGTAATAAATCTCCCTGAAGATTTTGTGCGGCAAGCAAAGCGTCTTCCTTTGATGGTAATGGCGCATTAACCATTTCAACAACACCCATGGAATCATAAGTATCACTACGAAGTCCAAACTTAAGAGTTAAAGTGTATTCTTTATTTTTTTCTAAAACAAACTGACTGAGTTTAGTTCCTTCGTTCAATAAACAAACCATCAGCCCACTCGCCAGAGGATCCAATGTACCCGAGTGACCAATTTCTTTAGTTTTAAGGGCTTTCCTCAGTCGAGAAACCACATCATGACTGGTAATACCTGAAGGTTTATCAATTAAAAGTAATCCACTGTCGATATTCTCTTTCACATTCTCTTTCACATTCGCTCATTTATTAATTTATTGTTTTTTTAATAATTCTTCGAGAGTTTTTTCAACTTTTAAAACCTTATCGATTGATTCATCCCAAAAAAAAGTTAATTTAGGACAATATCGAGCCTTCAATTCAACTCCTATGTGTTTTTGAAATTCAAAAGCACGACTTTGAATCTTTTCAAGTAAGTCTTTTCTATTTATATTTTCACCAAAGACGCTCAAATAAATTTTAGCAGATCTTAAGTCTCCGGGCATCAATACCTTTGATACAGTAATCAAACCATCATGAGGGGTTTTAAACCCTCGAATAAAATACTGAGCAACAAGTTCATGAACCTGTCTTTCAAATTTTGCAACCCGTCGACCATCTTGTTTCATGATATTTCCTATGTGTTTGGAGTGAGTTCTCGAGCCACTTCTTCTTTGACATAGGATTCAATGATATCTCCAACTTTAACATCATTAAAGTTTTCAATTCCAATTCCGCATTCATAACCCTGGGCCACTTCCTTCGCATCATCTTTAAATCTCTTCAGAGAAGAAATCTTTCCTTCATAAATGATTCGACCATCTCGAGTTAATCGGACTAAATTAGATCTTTGAACTTTTCCATCTTTAACAAAACATCCCGCGATAGTCCCAATTTTTGGAACACTGAAAATGTTTCGAACCTCAACAGACCCAAGAACTTTTTCAACAATGTCAGGCACTAAAAGTCCAGTCATTGCTTTTTTCAAGTCATCAACAAGTTCATAAACAATCGAGTAAGTACGAATTTCAACACCCAATCGCTTCGATTGCGCTTGAGCTCCAGAGTCTGGCCTTACATTAAAGCCAATCACAATAGCCTTAGACGTATGTGAAAGCAAAATATCCGTCTCTGTAATTCCTCCAACGGCGGCATGAACAACTTTTGTCTTCACTTCAACCGTGGATAATTTCGAAATCATTCCTTGAACAGCCTCTAGAGAACCTTGAACATCCGCTTTTAAAATAATGGCTAATTCTTTAACGTCCCCTTTTTGAACCTTAGAAAATATTTCTTCTAAAGTTAACTTTTGAGTTGGTCCAGAACTTAAACTTAATAAATGCTCTTTACGAGCCATTGCCACTTTTTCAGCTGTAGATTCATCTTTTACAACATCAAAACGATCTCCTGGTGTTGGGACACTTTCCAAACCTTGGACCTCTACAGGCCAACCTGGACCTACTTCATCAACACGCACACCACGGTCATTCATTAAGGATCGAATTTTTCCCTTAATAGCCCCGGCGACTATATTTTGTCCCACACGTACCGTTCCATCCTTTACTAAAAGAGTTGCAACAGCACCTTTTCCTTTTTCCATTTTAGCTTCAATAACAATACCTTGTCCAAAACCATTAGGATTTGCCTTCAGATCTTGTACCTCGGCCGTCAGCTTAATGCTTTCCAGAAGTTCTTTGATTCCTGTTTTCTTCAAAGCAGACACGGGACAAAATATTGTCGTTCCGCCCCACTCCTCAGGAACAATCTGTAACTCTGTCAATTGTTGCTTAATTTTTTCAGGATTAGCTCCGGGTTTATCCATCTTATTTACAGCCACAATAATTGGAACGCCTGCAGCTTTCGCATGATTAATAGCCTCTTGTGTTTGAGGCATCATTCCATCATCTGCGGCAACAACAATCACAGCAATATCTGTAATATTTGCTCCTCGAGCTCTCATTGCTGTAAAGGCTTCATGACCAGGAGTATCTAAAAAGGTGACCAAGCTACCATCTTCTAATTTCACATTATAAGCACCAATGTGCTGAGTAATTCCGCCGGCTTCGCCTTTTGCTACATTTTCATTTCGAATCGCATCTAACAATGATGTTTTACCATGATCCACATGACCCATAACCGTCACTACAGGAGGTCGAGTCACTCTTTCTCCAACTACGACTTGATTAGATTTTAACTCTGTCAACAATTCATCCGCAGATCGTTGAATGTTTTGAGCTTCCCAATCAAATTCAGGAACGATTAATGATATCGTATCAAAATCAAGTTGAGTGTTCATATTGGCCATAACACCATTACTCACAAGCGCCTTTGTCAACTGAGGCACCTTAATTCCCATTTCCATGGCAATATCAGAAACCTTCATAGTTCCATAAACTTTAAGAACACGTTTAGAGGCTTTTGGTGTTGTGAGTTGAGTTTTTCTTGCTTCACGATCTAAAGAATCTTTTTTCTTTTTGGGTTGAAATACAAGTTCTCGTTTTCTAAACTCAACAGCATTAAAAACTTGGCTTTCAGCCAATTCCTTTTCTTTAGCCGTAAGAGCTGTTACCTGAGTGTCCACCATACGTTTAGATTTTTTTTCGTTTTCTTTAGATTTTCTAGCTTCATGGTCATCGGTAAATATTGGCTCTTCAGGATTCTGAACAGCAACAAAACCTGCACGAATGTTACGAACTCCGGTCGTGGGCCGTTGAGACGTAAATCCACCCGGTCGATTCACTCCACCTGTATTTCCTCCAGGTGAAGGTCTTTGACCACCATAACCACCTGGTCGACCCGACTGATTTGATCCTGGAGGAGGACTCACTCGAGAAAGGTCCATTCTACCAATAATATTTCTTCGAACTTGAGTCACAGGTTCTGTAGAACTGGAAATTCCACTTCCACCCACCGTCACTTCTTTTTTTCGAGTGGGTGTTACTGCAGCAACAGCTGCCGTTACAGTTGCAGTTGTAGGTTCAGAAGCCTCTTTCACGGGTGTTTTAATTTCTTCAACTGTTTTTAAAGGCTCCCCAACAACAGGACTTTCCTCTTTAAGTGATAATTTTTGAACAGGAGACTCTTGAACTAATTCCTTTTCAATTTCATTTTTCTTTGTTTTCAATTCAATATCAGGAATTTCTTTTTTTTCTACGACACTTGCTGGTCGAGAAATAATTTGAGCTTTTTTCTGAGGTACAGGTTCCGCAGCTGGGACAGCTTCAATCTCTGCTTCCTCAGATTCTTTCTGAGTTCTTCGGCGAATCACTTGAGCTTTGGGTTCAGCACTCAACTCTTCTTTTTTCTTAGGCGTTGCCTTTTTTCGAACTACCTTTTTCTCTACTGGAGAATCCTCTTTCGATCCGCTTAACTTTTTCTTAATTTCAACTAATACCTCAGGCTCAATTTCAGACATATGACTTTTAATGGGAAGATGCCATTCTTTGATCTTATCCATTAAAGCCAGTGGGGTCATCCCTATCTCTTTTGCGTACTCAAAAACCTTTGGATTCGTCACTCGTCCTCCGTTAAATTTTCTCAGAATCTGAAGCTTCGACTTCAGTTTGATCTAGTTTTTTCATCTCTTCTTTGAGTCTTAGATCAGCCTGTTCCTT
>DAIRER010000228.1:0-4321 GCA_036795495.1 Pseudobdellovibrionaceae bacterium
TAATCTTCCTTCAATTGCTTGCAAAGCCTGCTGCGCTCCTTAGTGGCTGCATACATTTTAATAGCTTCAGCAATGAAAGAAGATCGCTCACCAGAATCTGCATATTTTTTCAAAAGTTTAACCACTTCGAGTGGCAAAGTAATATTCAATCTAGCAACACTCATACATAATCTCCAATACATATTATTATACACATGATAATATGTATTGCAAGCCAAAAAGTCGAAATTATTTCTGCCATTTTTGTGATAAACCTGAGAATTATTTGTATCCAAACTCAAGTCGGATATCGACTAAAATATAGACAAACCTATACATATTTCAAAGCTTGGACCCTCACTGGAGTACTTAAAAAATTGTAGGTGAATATTTACTATTATTCTTATATCAATGGACTCATTAAAACTATTAAGCTTGAGGTAGGATGAATACTAAAAACAAAAAGACATTGTATTTAATTTTTTGGGTGTTGTTGAAAACCTTAAGTGGCTGCACATCAAACGACAACCCACCTCATCAACAATTAAGCCCTGAAAAGGAACAGTTCGAAGGTTCGCTCTATAAAGCTTATTTGAATTTATATAATGAACCTGAAAATAGAAACCTATCTAAAAAATGTGATCTTGATTTAAAGGATCGAAAACTAGAAATGATGAAAGCCTTGGACTTTTATCAAGAACAAATCAAAAATAATCCCACTTTTTATCAAACAGATAAGATTAACGATCCAAATGTTCCCATCATCAATATGGATAATTTCAAAATACAACTTAAATCTGTCTCTGAAAATTCCAACGATGAATGGATAAAAAGTAAAAATTACTCTTGGCTCGAATTAATTAATACTTACGAAAATACAAAGGGTCTTTCATCAAAAGATGTAGCCTGGAAAAACCTTAATACAGATGTCCGAAATCTTTATTCTGATGATGAAGATAGAATATTTTATTTTCAAAACTTTACTTTTACTGCTGATGATGAAATTCCACTTAAAAACTTACAACTGATTGTTCAAAAGTGTTTAGATCAAGAAAATTGTAGTGAGCTCAACTTGCCAGAAAATCTTTTAGACTGGTCTGAATCAAAGAATATTTATAAATGGTACCCAAGTTGGATTAAAGATGAACCAACAAATGAAGAGAAAAGAAAAACGATTAAACAGTTTTTAAATAGAATAGAGCGTGATTACGCAAATACATTTAGACAACGATTCCATTTAATTCCCAATCGATTTTACAATAAAACCACCAAAGAACTTCATGTAAAAGTTTTTGGTCTTACAGATTCAGGACTAGATATTTTTAAAAAATTTACAGCTGAAAAGTGGAGTCTGCATGGATTAACAATTAAAATTGAAAATACTTACAGCCAAAATCCCACAGCCCTTAGTCTCGTTTTAGACGCATTAGACGGTCGATCTTTTGTGAAATTCAAACCAAACCTCAGGATGTCCTTACCTGAAGAGTTTGTTCAACAAACTCTAACCCATGAGTTTGGTCATGTGCTTGGCCTCAGGGATGAATATTACACCCAATGGGATGAAAATCAGTGTCAGTATTTCGATATGTCCAATCCTGGAAATATAATGTCCACCACTCTAGATGGAAAAATTCTCCCGAAACATATTAAAGCGATTATTGACTATTACGAGGACAAAACCAGCGATCAGCTGTCACCAAGTTCAAACTAATGACTCTTCAAAACTGGCTGTTTCCTTGTTTTTGATCCTTTTAAGCTATCTCTCACTATTGTATTCTGAAATTACTTAACTTGCTAAACCTTCATGTAAGTGCTATCAAAAAGGAAAATAATTAATGTAAATTAAAATTTATTCTTTCACAAAAACAACGATTTCATAATGTTGGGATTGTTATCACCTGTAACTTGAGAATAAACATACTTTAGAACTCCAAAATCGCCCTAGAATAAATCCTATTTGGGTTCGCTCAAAGTCACTTCCATCGATCTGTCTTGACCCGAGCTTGTCACTAAAACAAACACATCTTGTTTTTTTATTGAGTTTTTAAACTTCTGAAATGCCTTTTTATAATCTTCATCCAGTTTTTTTATTTGATCATGACACAAATCCATTGCTAAAAAATCAAAATCATCAGAATTCTCATATGAGGGAAGCCCGCCTTTCGAAAGCTTATTACATTGATCGTTTTTTTGGCCACGATAATAGAAAAAGAGATGATCAAACATATAAGCAAGCGGATCACCGTGTAAAATTGGCATAACATCTATGTTATAATGATCAGAAATTAAGTTTTTTACTTCTTGTTTTGGGATATTCAATTCCTCTAGCAATTGCAAAAATTCAGAAGAAGTATGATCAAAAATAAATGACAATGCCTGTAATCTAACTTTGGCTCTTTCGCTTTCATTTGAATTAGAATTTAATTGGTAACTTTTTTCAAAAAACTTAACATATTGTTCAAAATCACTCTTCGTATAAGCTGTCTGTATATGTTTCACCTCTGTATAGATTTCTGAAATAGATTGATCACTCTGAGTTTGAATTGGCGCACTATTTACTATTACTATTGGTAAAAGATTTTCTATACTTGTTTTATTGATTCTCTTGGCAGAAGCTATCTGATTTGAACAACTGCCTGAAACTTCAAGGCTTGGATTTATGGCAGCTTCCAATGCAATCCTACCTTGATATTTTTTGTCATCCCTAAGCATAGCCCAAACAAAATGTGCAGTTGATTCATTAATTTTTACACTAAATCGATTTGAAGATAATGGCGTAATCACATTATTAATCTTCGAATTGATATCCCAGTGATTTCCATTATAAAAATCAACACCAAAGTCTTTTACATGGAATGGATCCTTTAGATTTTTAATGCTTTCTTTAAGTCTCTTAAATTTCTCTTTGGAGGCCTTTGTCATTTGAACTTGAACATCAAAATAGCCAAACATGATTTTAGAATATTGATCTGAAAAATAATTTATTTTTGGATTTATAATTTCAAGCTCTGGGTAAAAAATTGGCTCACCTTCTTTATTATAGAAAATTACAGCCTGATTTTCTCCTATTTGAATTGACTTGAAAGTGCAGGGTTCTGCACCCAAATTTGAAATTTCTGGTAATAAATTAGTATTATACTTAGTCTCACCATTACAATACTCACAAACCCCAGCCTCAGTTCCAGAAAAACCATTTAAAGAAATAAGAACTAATCCAATTATAAATAAACACTTGAGTTGAACTTTCATAAAGCATCCTTTCATTTAAATACTTTTTTATAATATATAGAGCAAGTCTGATGCCAATTTTTCAATAGCTCTAATTCTCGTTTTTCTTATAATTTTCAATATGTTGCAAAATGTTTCAGATTGAGACAATGAAAAATGTTTTTACACTTAAAAAGTTACTAAAAATATAATGGGTTTTGATATCCGTTGTCAGCCAGCACTTTCCAATAATTCTTCAAAAGAAATGACTTGAAAGAATTATTCTTTGATTTCAATTTCATGATCGGGATGCCGTTCCCCCAGATAAATTAAAATTGGCTTTAAGGAAGATCTTTTTGGCAAGCGCCTTTTGTTTAGGTTGTTTTTTTTGAAAATGGGGAGCGGAGGGCTTAATTTTTCATTTAAACGAGCTCGAACAATGCGATCTAATGTACTTGAACTCCTTTGAAATATCTCTTTAAATATTTTATCAAATTCATTATATAAGAAACCATTCGGACTGAAACAAAGACGGACTATATTTTCGGATGCTGATTCTGTTTTTAATATCTCTTCGAGGTACTTGGGTCATGGCGACCCATCCATGAAATTTCATCAAGCAAAATAAGAAATTCACCTTTTTGAGTGATCCTTGCTAGGACCAACGCACTTTTCCCAATGCGTCGCCTTCCCAAAATACAAATTAAACTGGCTGTTTTCTTATTTTTGAGACGCTTAAGCTCACCCAATTCATGGTTTCGAGCTATAAATGCATTCATCAAACTCCCCTGTAAATCACTTAATTATAGTTTACAGGGGAGTTTGAAAATTTTAAAGTGACTAAAAATCATTCGTCCTTAAGCACTGCAATGAAAATTTAAATTTATTGTTTCACTAAAACAACATATTCAGTCTAGTATAGATTTATAGTAAAATATTCTCTAAGGAGAAACCATGTCAGCCCCCGACTCTCGTCCAGATAATTTAGAAAAACAAGACGTCCACGAGGACGAGGCCTCCCTTTTAAGCTTAGAGGATCTACAAAAAGAAATCGATAAGGCCGATCCTGAATTTAACAATTCACTGCAAGAATTAGGAGCTATAAAAAGCTCATCTCTAGATGCTTCTTTAGATA
>DAIRER010000229.1:0-4303 GCA_036795495.1 Pseudobdellovibrionaceae bacterium
CTCAAGCGCGGATTTTGAGTTACGGTTTTGCTGGATTAGAGCCTGAACGGATGGGGCTGGGTCCTGTTTACTCGACCCCTGTGGCTTTAAAGCGTGCGGGCTTGAGCATGAATGATATTGGATTGGTCGAACTCAATGAGGCTTTTGCAGCGCAAGTATTATCCTGTCAGAAGGCTTTTGACTCTGATGAGTTTGGAAAAACAAAATTGGGTTTAAGTGGCAAAATAGGAGAAATTCGTGAGGACATTTTGAACGTGAACGGTGGCGCTATAGCCCTAGGTCATCCTGTCGGAGCAACGGGGACACGTTTGGTGTTAACACTGATGAAAGAAATGAATCGTCGGTCCAACGTTCAGTTTGGACTGGCGACTCTTTGTATTGGTGGTGGACAGGGCGGATCAATGATTTTGGAAAAAGAATAAAAAGTAAATTTGAATTTGAATAAGAATTAGAAAAAAAGGAATAAAAAAATATGAATCAGCAAGACACACATTCCGAAAAACTTTCCTTGGATCAAATTAAAAACAGCATTCAAATTAAACCAAATGGTGAAATCGCCATTTTAGAGTTTGATCTGCCCGGAGAGAAGGTCAATAAACTTTCGACGCCCGTCATGATGCGATTTAAAGAAATTTTAGAAGAACTTCAAAAATCCAATTACAAAGCCATTATTTTAAAATCAAATAAGTCTAAAATTTTTATTGCGGGTGCTGATATTGAAGAAATTAAATCCATGACCACCATTGAGCAGTATGAAAAAGCTGTGGGTGGTGGGCAAAGTATTTTCAATCTTTTGGAAGATCTTCCAATGCCGACCATTGCAGCTATTCATGGGGCGTGTATGGGGGGGGGCTGTGAAATGATTTTGGCTTGTGATTATCGTATTGCCTCTGAAGATAATTCCACGCGAATTGGATTACCTGAAACTCAGTTAGGAATTATCCCTGGATTTGGCGGCTGTGTGCGTATGCCACGAGTTCTAGGTTTGCAAGCGGCTTTAGAAATTATTTTACCAGGAAAAGCAGTCAACGCAAAAAAAGCTCAAAAAATAGGTTTGGTGGATCATGTGGTTCATCCGAATATTTTGATGTCTTTTGCGCTTCAAAAGGCAGAGGAAATCATCAAGTCTGGCGCTACGAAACGAAAAAAATATTTTCAGCCGAAAGGTTGGATGGGAAAACTTTTAGAGTCAGCTTTATTTAAACCCATAGTATTTAGTAAAGCGCGAAAAGGTTTAATGAAGGCCACAAAAGGTCACTATCCCGCCCCGATGGCGGCCATTGATGTGATTGAAAAGACCTATGGAATGTCAGATCGAGAAAAAGCCCTAACGATTGAACGTGAAACTTTTTGTAAAATGGCCATTACTGAAGTCAGTAAAAATTTAATTCATGTTTTTTATTTGACAGAGATGGTGAAAAAACAATCCGGAGTTCCCGGAGTTCAAGTTCAACCTAAAGAAGTCCGCTCACTTGGAATTTTAGGTGCTGGAACTATGGGCGGTGGAGTCGCCTATGTCGCCGCAGATAAGGGCATTGCTGTTTGTATGAAAGATTTAAGTCCAGAAGCTTTGGGCCGAGGGTTAAAACATGCTTATGATTTATGGTTTAAGTTATTAAAGAAAAAAGTTATTGATAAGTTTCAATTCAGTCAAAAAATGGATTTAGTCACGGCCACTACGGATTTTTCAGGTTTTAAAAATTTAGATGTTGTTGTTGAGGCCATTGTTGAAGACATGAATATCAAGAAAAAAGTGATTGGCGAAACGGCAGCTCAATGCCGTCCTGATGCGATTATTGTGACAAATACAAGTTCCTTGAGTGTGACAGAAATGTCTGCGGGACATCCTCGCCCCGAATTTTTTGCAGGAATGCATTTTTTCAATCCCGTGGATAAAATGCCTTTGGTCGAAGTCATTCGTGGTGAAAAAACAAGTGATCAAACCATAGCGACAATTTTTGAACTATCTAAAAAAATGGGAAAAATGCCTGTCGTTGTAAAGGATGGTCCTGGATTTTTAGTGAATCGACTGTTACTTCCATATATGGCTGAGGCCGCATTTTTATTGCAAGAGGGAATGAATATTGAACGTGTTGACTCGGCCTATGTTTATGAATTTGGAATGCCCATGGGGCCTTTTGCGTTGATGGATGAGGTGGGTTTAGATGTTTGTATGAAGGTGTTGAAGATTTTTAAAAAATCCTTGGGTGAACGTATCGAAATTTCTTCTGTGATGGAGTCTTTAGAAAAAACAGGCAAACTGGGTAAAAAAAATAAAAATGGATTTTATCTCTATGGTGATGATGGTAAAAAAATATCTGTTGATCCACAAATTTACACTTTGTTGGGTTTATCGGCTCCTACGAATCCATACCCTAATCAAGAGTGCATTGAACGCGGTGTTTTTGCCATGATCAATGAATGTTCTCGTGCCTTTGTCGAAGAAAAAATTGCGGAGACTCCTCATGAGGTGGATTTAGCCATGATTATGGGGACGGGGTTTCCTCCATTTCGAGGAGGACTTCTTCGATATGCCGACACGTTGGGGGCTGAGTATGTGGGACATCAATTGGGTGTTTATGCTCAGGACCGAAAGGCCAATCGTTTAAAGCCCTCTAGCGTCTTATTAGAAATGGCAAAACAAAATAAGAAATTTTATTCCTGAAATTTCCTATGAATTTATTTTAACCTTTACTTTGGATACCCTAAATTAGGGTATCTTTGATTACTGATCTTACCCCGTTTTAGTAGACACGAGTTTAACAAATGACAAAGTGCTACTAATGCTAATTAATTTACGATTTATTTCAAACAAATGGAATTTGTGAACGGATCCAGAATACAAATTTGCAGGAATTTTATCAAACAGCTTTTAGTAAAAAAGTAAATCATGGCATAAATTCAAACTCGAAACGTCTAAATTTAAAGGGGCCAGTTTATGGGTTGTTGCAATGAAATCTTTGAAAAATCTTAACTTTTAATGAGTTTTTTGAGTTCTATCGCTTGCTATGCAGTTTTTTTAAACGAGACCTAGTCTGAACCCCAAAGGATTTTGATTTTTTTAAAAGCTGAGCCCATTTTATTAATAAAAATCTAAAAAACGACATTGTGCTGTTTTTTAGATAAAAGTAAGGATGTTTTTAATTGTCTAAAAAACGACATTGTGTTACCTTATTAGATAATAAATATAATGAGCTAAAATGTCTAAAAAACGACGCGGAGGAGAGCTATGACAGATACTTTTTGGGGGCGAAATGCTGAGTTACAAGATTTAGCTCGTATAGATCAACAAAAAAAAGCGAGTCTTATTGTATGTTTGGGCCGTCGTAGAATTGGGAAAAGTCGTTTGATACAGGAATTTGGCAAAAAAATTCCAAATTTCATAGAGATTCAGGGGCTAGGGCCTCGCCAGGCACAAACAAATCAAGATCAACTCAATTGGTTTACGAAAGAGCTGGCTCGACAAACGAAAATGCCTGAAGTTATATACAAAGACTGGGGAGATGCCTTTCAGGTATTAGCAACATATTTTGGGAATAAACACGCACTCATTTTTCTTGATGAGATATCATGGATGGGGCAACATGATCCAGACTTTGCCGGGAAATTAAAAGTTGCATGGGATTTATATTTCAAGAAAAATTCTAAATTGAGATTAGTGGTTTGCGGAAGTGTCTCTGCTTGGATTCAAAAAAACATACTAGAGTCAACAGACTTTGTAGGTCGAATTTCATTGGAGATTTTCCTTAAGGAATTACCTTTAAAAGATGTCCACCGTTTTTGGGGAAAGAAGTCAACTCAAGTTTCTAGTCTTGAGAAATTGCGTGTTCTTTGTCTTACGGGGGGAGTTCCGCGATATCTTGAAGAAATTAATTACAATCAATCGGCGGAAGAAAATTATAAGAATTTATGTTTTTCTAAAAATGGCTTTCTCTTTTCTGAATTTTCAAAAATCTTTCATGACGTTTTTGGCCGAAGAACTACTTCGTATCAAAAAATTGTGCAGTCGCTAATTCTAGCGCCTAAAAATCTATCCATGATTTCAAAAGCTGCAAAGTTGCCTGCAAATGGTACTTTAGTTCAATATTTATCAGATTTAGATATTTCTGGGTTTATTCGTAAAGAAATTATGTGGGATTTTAAAAACTTGAAGGATAAAGAAAAAACAATTCGCTATCGCTTAAGCGACAATTATCTTAGGTTTTATCTAAAATATATTCACCCCAATGCTACCAAAATTGACAAAGGGCTCTTTAAAGATAGTGGCATTGATAAGTTGCCAGCATTTGATACGTTTGTAGGC
>DAIRER010000230.1:0-4298 GCA_036795495.1 Pseudobdellovibrionaceae bacterium
TGCCACTCATTATTCCGAAATTCAAGACCGCTTCGATGCCCTCGCTTAAAGTCGAGATTGAGACAATATCAGCGTGGCGAGAAGATCCAAAACTATAAGAGTGATGTCCGGGTTTGAGTTTCCACGTTCGTGATTCTCCAGTTTTTAACTCTTGCTTAAGCAATAAATCACTCATGGTCTCTCCTAGCGAATATACAACGAGGACTCTCTGATTTTAGAGTCCATTTCTTTTTGAATTTTATGGAGTGGTAAAAATTTAAGATTCTTTTTTTGAACTAGAAAGGCCCCCTCTGGATTTCTGATCGTTCCTTTTAGGTTCATTTCGTTAAAATTAACCTCTTGGACTTTTCGTGTAGAAGTTTTCTTTGCAAAGCTCAGAAGAGGTGAAAAAATTAATAAATTACAAAAAATAAATAAATACAAACGCTTGACCTTCATGGTGATTCTCCTCAAAATTCATTTTTATGGAGGGCTTGGTTTAAATTATTGTTTAAATTCGCAAACTTGTAACTAAAAATCAGAACGGGTGGGGTTCTAGGAACTAAACTCAACGAAAGTCCAGACTTTTGATCTAGGACAATAGGATACTTTTTAGAAAACTCTTGAATTTTAACTTTTATATCTTTTGATTTATCTATGATGGGCTGTGCAAGCAGCTGAAGCTCTTTTTTTAAAGATTCTTGTTCTGAACTTGATATTTCAGAGGGTAAATTGATGTTGATGACAGCGTCTGCATAATGATCATAGATGGTTTCTAAACCTTTCATTGCAGAAAAAATTAATAATGGATCTTGCGACATATTTAATACGGAAATAAAAGCTTGTTGTGCTTTATCTAACTTTTCTGTTTTTATAGAAAGAACGGTGGCCAATCGATCTGCTTTGGCCTTGACACTTTGTTGTTGAAATTCTTGTTGTAAAATTTGTGCCTGTATCATTCGAGCGGGAGCACGCTCACTTGAGCTGGAATCTCTTTTAAGAATTTTTAATGTTAACTCAAAGGCCTCTTTGTTTTTCTGTGAGTTAAATAATTCATTGGCAGTTTCTGTTAAAAATTGTGTGCTATAGGGTTCAATATTAAAATTTAAAATTTCTTTTTTTAAATAATTTGAAAGTGAAATGAATATATTTTTTTTGGTTTTTTGTTCAGTAAGAATTAATGGATAGATTTTGATTGTAAATTCTTTTTTTTGATCGTTATTTTTTATCTCTTTAAGTGTTTTTTGAATAAAAGATGTAGCAGCATTTTCTTGTTGCGATAAAATTAAAACCTGGGCAAGAGTTTCGGAGTATTTCATTTTATTTTTATCATCCAAGGCAATAAGTTTTTCGAGTGGCAGTATCGATTTTTCATGCATTTTAAGTTCAATATATTTATCTGCAACCTCTTGCCAAACTGTTAAACATTGACTTTCTTTGGGATATTTTTGGCAATAATCAATAGCGGATTCATTGGCTTGAAGAACTTCTTTGTTTTTATAAAGCAGTCCAACCAATTGCCACTGTGATTTTTTCGAAAGTTCGTGCTGGGGATGTTCTGTAATAAATTTTCTAAGTTTTTCTTGATTTTTAACCGAAGGATCTTCTTTAAGTTCTTCTTGGATTTGATTATAATGAGATTCGAGCGCGATTTGAGTTAATTTATTTTTTCTTGCAGGATCACTAGTATCATTTGCGAAAAGTTCTGCCTTTTCCTTGAGTTGATGGTACTCTTTTTTAAGATTTAATGAATCTAAAAATAAGTCCTGAGATTTGATTCGAATTTCTCTATTTTTTGCTTGAGTCATCAGAGGCATAAGCCATCGAGAGGCTTCTTCAAGAGAATTGCGTTCATAGGCTGAAATGCCCATTTTAAATTGAACATCTTCTATGTATTTTCCATCGGGGTTAGAGTTGATATAGTTAATGGATAGATCCTGAATTTCTTTTCTATAAAGATCGGGGTTATTTTTTGATAAGCTTTTTTCTTTTGCAAAAAGAGCAGAGTAATTGGCGTCATGTTTGATTTGAGGGTCCTCTGTACGTTTACCAACAAAAAGGTATTCTGAACTTGCTTCATCGAAGGATTCGAGCTGAAAAAGTAATTCAGCGTAGGCGTAATGGGCTTTTAAATCTGGATTTTTTGTGTCATCATTGTCCACTATCACTTTAAAGGCTTGTCGTGTGTAGTTTGAGAATTCCTTATGATTTTTATTTTTAAGCCAAATATCCCACCACTTACTTGATATTTCGTAGGAAAGTTCTTTAAATTCACTACAGGAAGTGTTGGCAATTTCTATTGGGACTGACTTTCTCCATTGGCTGCTCCACTGGCATAGTTTAGAGGCTTCTTCTAAATGAAAAATTACTTGAGTTCTTTCTTTTAATGATTCTAAGGCATCTATGATAATATTCTTGGCATAAATGACCTCAGAATTATTTTCTTCTTTGGATGTAAACTCTTTCAAAAATACCAATGCTTCTTTATATTTACTATGCGAATAATAGAGCTTTCCAAGTTCAATAAGTAAGGGTCCAAGTTCATCATCGCGGGAAATCTTTTTAAAGAAGCTGTACAGGTCTTTACTTTCAAAAACCTCGCTCGCGAAAATTGTAATATCGCGCAGGGCCTCTTTTCTAAGGTTGTGTTTAGTTTTTTCTTTTTTAGTTCTGGACTCATCATTTCCAGAGGATTTGTTGGCGACCTCAATTAATTTTTCCATCCCTTGTTTTGTTCGACGGAGGTTATACAAAGTCCAAGCTGATTTGTATTTTCCGTAGATGTAGACTGATGCTGTCGGGTAGTTTTCGATTTTTTCAAAATATTCAAGGGCTAAGTTGTACTTTTGAAGATTAAAGTAAATTTCTCCCATTTCTAATGTGACATCAGGAATAAATAATGATTTCGGAAATTGTGTAAATATTTTTTGATATAAGCGAATCGAATCTTGTTGAAGTCCCACTTGATTTGCAGCGAATGCATGAGTAAATAGGACGCTATCTAGGTTTTGAAAATGAGGAAACTTAGATTCAATAGAGGTAAATACATCTAAGGCATTACGAACTTCTAATTTAAAGGCATTATCCTGTTTTCCCGACTTTGCTAAATCTAAATTTCTTTGGGTTCGTGCTCTTTTTAAATGCATTTCTCCAAGCCTAAAAAGTAAGTCCGGTTCTTCTGAGGTGCCACGTTTTCTTTCAATAATTTTTTTTAATGCATCAATGGCTTTAATTTCTGAATTTTGAATCATCAATTCACTCGTGATTAACTTTTTTTGATTTTCAATTTCATTATCATCTTCAAGTTTTAACTCTGGTAATAAACCTTTATTTAATTTATTTTGAGTTTGTCCATGACTTTTTTTCTCAATGGAGTGAGATTGAGTAGAAATAAAAATTAAAAGTGTTAATAACGTGATTCGATACATTTATTCACCAATTATAGTAATGAGTTTAAGTTGAGGAAAACCAGCCATAGCGGAAGTGTACATCACTTTTTTTAATGTCGAATAGGGTAAATCTTTATCGGCTTGAAAAAGAATAGTACCATCTTTAACAAATTTTTGATCTTTATTTGATTCGGCATATTTTGTAAGCTCATGGTGTAATGGTTTAATAAAGCTTGAATCATTAATTTCTAAGCTACTTTTTGAAAAATCATTTTGGTCTAACTCAGCAATAATTCGATCATCTATTTTAAGATATTTTTTCGAGAGAATAATTTTAACACCATTTATAATGTTTGCCTCTGAAGCGGATGCAGGTAAGCGTACGTCCTTATCAGGTTCCATTGAAAATTCACTAGTTGAATAATTTTGCAAAAGAAATACGAGCAATATTGTAAACATGTCTGTCATAGAGGTTATATTTAAAGAAAATGAACTATTTTTTTTAACTTGTGGTGTGTATTTTCTTCTCATAAATTTATCCTTCGGTGGTATTTACAAATATTACTTCTGGAAACATATAGGGAGTTTGTGTGGTTTCATTTTTTGCTTTATCAAAAATGGGAAACATAATATTTGGATCACGACTCTTACGAGCTTCATCCATAATTTGGACAATCAAATCGTAAGGGACAGATCCATTGGGTCGGAGATCAATTTTAAAAACTTCGGGATATTGTTGTTTTAATTTAATTAATTCCTTATGGAGTTCTGAGGTGTTTAAATTCTTCCCCGATGAGTTGATAACAATTTTATTTGAAATATCCCCTGTTTGAATTGTTATTTCGACATCTAAATTATTTTCAATAGAAAGAGTGATACTTGTTTTAACCTTTTTAGAATCCTCTTTTAAAGCTTCTTGAACAACCTGAG
>DAIRER010000231.1:0-4242 GCA_036795495.1 Pseudobdellovibrionaceae bacterium
CTGAAGAGTTTGATTCTGTTTCCTTTTATGGAGAACTCTCTTTATCAGGTGAAGTTGTTTTTCCAGATGATTTTTATTTGATTCCTCAGGTTCCACAGGGTTTACGGATAATGACGGGATGGACGGAAGAATCAGTTCCGCATTCAACCTATCAAATTAAATCCCTAAAAAATTTAAAAAACGATCCAGAAGTTGATTCTGGTGGTGAGGGGTTAGGCTTTCGAAAGACCTTGGGGCTTTTGCCAACACCCGAGCGACCCAAACAGTATGAGCCTATTGAATTTACAGGAGTTCAAGCTCAGTGGATTCAGCTTATTGCCGCCGGGGGACATCCCTGTATGATTGCCGGATCCGCAGGGGCGGGTAAAACCATGGTGGCAAAAGCCGTAGCTGAGTTTTTAGAAGAACCCACTCCCAATGAATTATTTGAAATCACTCGTCGTAACATAACATTTGGTCATCAAAAATGGAGACCCGCAATAACTGTTCACCATACGGCGACGCATTTATCCATTGTGGGAGGTGGAGGATTGCCACAGCCCGGCGAGATTTATCGATCCCATCAAGGGGTATTAATATTGGATGAATTTTTAGAATTTTCTAAAAAGGTACAAGAGGTCTTAAGGGGGCCGATGGAAGAGGGGACCATGCGGGTTTCACGAACCCGGGGCGTGCTGGAGTACCCTTTTGACACTTTGGTAATTGGTACAACCAACCTATGTCCTTGTGGAGAGTGGGTGCCGAAGCAAGCGAACTCCTGCGATCGAGCTCTGTATAAATGCCGTTCCTATCGTGAGCGCCTTTCTGGGCCGCTTTTAGATCGATTTCAATTGCTATTTTATGCGCTCCCGCCAGGGGAGGGCGAAACTCACAGTTTGGTTCAGAAAAAAAGCCCTTCCGTTTTAGGAAGTCATCTTTTAGAGCGCCTTTTAATGGTTTATAAATTTCAGCAGGAGCGTCGGTCCGAGTTAAAACAGGAAAATGTAAGGAACTCTCGATTAAGTTTAATCGATTTGCAAAAGGGCATGGACCCTCGTCTGCTTCGGATTCATTTCTCGACGGATGTTTATAACCCACGCCGAAGACTTGCTTTTTTATCTGTGGCTCGAACGGTTGCAGATCTTTCTCATTCTATAGAAGTAAAATCTGAGCATCTAGAAGAGGCTCGTGAATCTGCCCTGGTCAATTTTGAACGCATTAAGTCCTTAGTGTGAGTTCTAATTTGACAAGATAGCCCGCCCTCGATTAACTTTCATAACTCAAACAAGGTTTAAAGGTGGCATGGCCGAGGAGTTAGGCAGCGCTCTGCAAAAGCGTGTACGGGTGTGCGAATCCCTCTGCCACCTCCAATTTGTACTTTATGTAGTGTTCCTTATAGCTCCCATATCTGTTTGGGATTAAATCCGATAGAAAAACTCCAAATCAAAGCACTCCAGTTTGCAAATGGATTTGCTGCTTGAATATCTGTTGTTGTTAAACCTGTAGCCCCAGAAAAGGGCAGGGAATCGATAACGTTATATACGCATTTTGTTGAGTCAAAATAGGAATCACTTATAGTAAGAGTAAGCCCCGATCGCCCCATGAGACATCCTTTTTTGCGTAGACTCGATAAGGTACCAGCGAAATAACTATTTGATATAGTCAATGATCCTGCTGTTCCATTACCAATTAAACCACCTATACCTGTTACTCCTGCATTAATTGTTGTATCCACCATCTGAGCTTCAGAATAAGAGTTTGAAATATGGGATCCTGTTGACGTTAAAGTCAGTTGACCAACAAAGCCTCCACCATTCGTTTGCCATACCTCAACATTGCCTTTTGAAAAGGAATTTTGAATAGTTAATTTTGTCCCTTGATACAAGCCAATGAATCCACCATTTGATCCTCCGCCCTCGCCCCCTTTACCATTGAAACTTGAATTTAAAATCTCAAGAGACCCATTGCTTGCAAAAAATGGTGAAGATGTGCCGACAAAACCACCAGAGGTTCGACCCTCCAACTGACCCGATACATGAGTATTTTCAATGGTTATTTTAGCTTGATAAGATTTTCCAACTAAACCACCTGTGTAGTTATTTAATCCTAAAATTTCTAAATTAGTAATGCTTATATCATTAAAACTTATATCAAATGTATTTGCTACGTCTGCAATATCTAAAACAATCAAACCAACAATACCACCAATACTTTCGTCAAAAGAACTATTAGAGCTTAAGCCATCTATTTTAATATTATTGAAGCTTCCGTTTTTTAGAATATTAGCAATAACGCCAGAACCTTTTGAAGCCGGAAAATCTATATTTTTCAGGTCAATATCTTCAAAAAAAACATTACTTTTACTTGTATCTACAAGTCCTGCTCCGGAACCATTAAAAGTAAGGTTTTCTGCATTTATATTTTGTACAGTTATTGACCCAGCCGATTCATGTGTTCCAATAAGAGAAGATAAATTGCCAGTTGAAGTTAAAGTAAAGTTTTTTAAAGTTAAGTTTTTTATTATGACATTATTATTGGAATTTAAAAAAATAGAAAAGTTTGCTGACCCAGCATTAATAGTTATATTTTTGATCGTAAAATTATTTCCATCAAAAGTTCCAGAAAAAGGATTTCCAACGGTGCCAATCGTTTTGAAGTTGGCATAGTCAATGCCAGTAAAATCTAAATCGCTTTCGAGTTTGATTTGTTTATCCCAACTCGCAGTGGTGTCAGCAAAATGATTCCATTGATTAAGGCTACAAATACGGTAAGGATCTCCAATGGAGCCATCTCCAGCACCAAAGGCATTAGTTAATGCAGGATTGCAAGAAAGAACTTGAAATCCGTCACCTTGAGCGGCAACACTTGTATTTCCAGCAGAATCTATAGCCCGTAAACTCAGATAATATGTTTGTCCTGGTGTTAAACTGAGTCCTGTTAATTGATAACTCGATACAAGGCCAATATTTAACCAGGTTTGAATTTCCGTTCCACCAGAGGTTGTACCTAGGGCTATTTCATAATGACTGAGACCTGATTCATTATCTATTGCAGTACTCCAGCTCAAGCTTGGGGAAGTCGAAGGATCAGAAGCGTTTATTCCATCATTTAGATTAATATTTGTAATGTCAGGAGCTGTTTTATCTGCTGATTCTGTACTATCTGAATCCTCTGGAGCAGGTGAATTATTGTTTTTTGTTTTCGTGGCTTCAAAGGTGCAAGCATTTAAAAAGAATCCTAAGAATAGGATAACCGTAAAGTGCACTTTATTTTGACCAAATTTTAAAATTCCCAAAACGTACCTCCATCGAGACTATGTTCTTCGAATTTAAATTTCTTGAACATTCATTGACTGACTTAAGTCCTATCGACAAAAAAGTGATAAACTTTAGTTGAATTGTTCACACATATCGATTTTGTCAAAACTATCGACATTGGGATTCTATCAGTCCTGCAGAGCCATTAAGCAGTCAATTTTAGTTAAATTTTTCATAGACTTAACGATGATTGCCTCAAAATAATGCAGCAACAAAGAGTTTCACAGAATTTTTCAAAACAGTTTAAATTGGATATAAAATCCATTTTAAGCGAAAAAAAAATTCTATCGATAATGTAAGAGTGGTCTTTGGTGTTTCAGAATGAAGCATTTTCAATAATCAAGGTTGATTTTGATTTGGGGCATTTGAATCAATTTCAAGAGATATTTTTCAAAGGTCCTCTTGAATTTCTGGAGGTAAAGACTCTGCGAAACCCTGTGGGGCTTTAGACCCTAACTCAAGTTCTTTTTTCATAATTTGGGTGTCAGCATTTGATTTTTTTGTGGAAATGATAAATCAAAAGACTTAAATCGAATCGATAATCGGAAGTTGAATCACTACAGATGTTCCTATGCCAACTTTGGAAAAAAACTCAAGATTTCCACCCACTTGTTGTAAGTATTTTTTTGCTGAGTAAATGCCAATGCCATTTCCTGAACTAAGAGCAAGGGGCTCTGATATTGAGTTTTGTGCTTTTCCAAAGCTCACCATTTTGTGACCTAACAGTGGAATTATATTTTCTGGAATGCCGTCGCCATCATCTTGCACAACAAGGCGCAGTTGGTTCAACTCTCTAAAAAGTAGAATTTTAATTGTTCCTACTTTTGAATTCATCGCCTCTACAGAGTTGTTAACTAGATTCGATAAGATTCTTTGCAATAGACAGGGCTTTATTTTGCAGAGCGTGTTGGGATCAATATGGCTTTCAAATTTAAATTCAATCTGT
>DAIRER010000232.1:0-4223 GCA_036795495.1 Pseudobdellovibrionaceae bacterium
TATTTTGTTCTTTAGATTTTTTGAGTTTTTTCAATAATTCTTCAGAACTAATTAGCTCAGCGACACCAAAACGAATCCTTTCAAGCTGTTCTTGTGGATCTAGAAATGTCCTCATCGGGCCATCTCCACCGATCTTGTTTCTCGCACAATCGTCACTTTTAAGCTCCCCGCTTGAGGTAATTCTCTTTCAATTTTTCGAGCAATATCTCGAGATAACATTAAGGTCTGATCATCTGTCACCTTGCTGCTCTCAACAAGAACTCGAACTTCTTTTCCGGCTTGTAAAGCAAAAGTTCTAAGAACTCCATCGAAGCTATTTCCAATACTTTCTAAATCCTCTAAACGATGAATATAGGCATCCATGTGGGGACGACGCGCTCCGGGTCTTGAGTTTGAAAGCACGTTGGCCGCAATCACGATCCAAGCCAATGTGCTGTTTGGTTTTTCATCTTCATGGTGAGCTCGAATCGCATGACAAATTTGCTCATTTTCTCCATACTTTTTTGCCCACTCGGCTCCAACAACCGCATGGCTGCCCTCTGCAGAATGTTCAACGGCTTTTCCGATGTCATGCAATAAGCCGGCACGACGAGCGAGTTTTACATTCACGCCCAATTCACTGGCTAAAAGACCCGCAATATAGGCCACTTCCATAGAGTGATTTAATAAATTTTGAGCCAGCGAAGATCTATACTTCATTGAACCGATCAGTTTCACAATCTCGGTATGAACATTTCCAATTCCCAATTCAACAATCGATTTTTCACCCTCTTCACGAATGGATTTCGCAAGTTCAATTTTTTGTTTATCCACAACCTCTTCAATCCGAGCTGGATGGACGCGTCCATCTTCAATCAGCTTTTCAATCGAGCGACGAGCCAGTTCTCGACGAACAGGATCAAATCCAGAGATCACGACAGCTTCAGGAGTGTCATCCACGATTAAATCCACACCACATAAGGCCTCAAGAGTTCGGATATTTCGACCCTCACGACCAATGATTTTCCCCTTCATCTCATCACTGGGGAGAGCCATAACTCCCACGGTGCGCTCTGATGTGTACTCAGATGCAAAACGAGAAAGCGACATTGAAATAATTCTTCGCGCGGATCGATCGGCCTCTTTACGAGTTTCTTCTTCGATTTGAGCAATGCGTTTTGCGGCAGCTTGTTTGGCTTCATCTTCAAGAGACTCAAATAAAAGTCTCTTGGCCTCTTCTTGTCGAAGTCCTGCAACAGATTCAAGTTTAACTTTTAATTCTTGAACTTGCTCCTCGGTACGTTGGATGAGCTCTTGGGTCCGTTGCTCTGAAATAGCTATTTTTTCTTCTCTTGTTTTTAAAGAAGATAAATACCGCGTCCCTTCTTCAATCTTGGATTTATGCTGATCATCCTGATCTTTTAATTTTTTCTCAAGTTGCTGTTCTTTAGTTCTCAATTGATTTTTTTGTTTTTGAATTTCTGTTTCAACATTACGTCGCGCCCGAGATTCAAAATCCTTGGCTCGATTCTCAGAATCTTTTTTAATTTTTTGAGCTTCAGCCCTAGCTTTATTTAATATTTTTTCTGATTCAATGTGGGCTGATTTTTTTTGAGCTTCATCTTTATATTTTTTAATAAAATAAATGATAACCCCACCAATAGCAAAACTCACAATTCCAACAAGTATTTCAATGACCATTTCTTATCCTTCCTCTCATTTTAGCTCTCCATCACATCTATCTATGAACAAAGTAAAATCTGTTCATTTGTGATGACATAATTCATATTTATATCGTGCAATTCACTGGGAAGCTCACCACTCCAAAATTGATTGGAATAGCCGACCCCTACTTTTTTTCCATTATAATTTTGAAGTAAACGATCATAATAACCCTTACCTCTTCCTAATCGAACACCTTTGGCATTAAAAGCCAGACCCGGCACCAAAAAACCTGCAATTTCATCTCGATGTACAAACTCAGCACCCAAAAGTACAGGCTCATAAAAACCAAGGGCTGATTTTTCAAACTTTTGAGATTTATAGAAATTTAATTCGTCACCCTGAATTCTTGGAAAAACCCATTGCAGGTGAGAAGACTCAAGAATCGCTTGCTGAACGTCCGCTTCCCAAAGAAGGGCCTTGTACCCTCCCCAAACCCCCGTTTGATTTTTTAGAAACAGACAAAGCTCTAGAGATAACTTTTTTTGAAGTTCATCGCGCTTAAATGCATTTTCTTCTTTTAAAAGAGAGGTAAAATACAAACGAGAATCCAATTTAGTAGTCCAAGGCGACATCAATTATCTCCAAAATTAATTAAAAATTAAAATTCTAAAGATTCTTTTAAAAAATCATAAAAAAATCGATAGGTAATTCAATTTTCTAGCACTTTAATTTTCTAGTGCTTTTTGGATCTTTGAACTTTCTAACTCTGTCGCAAGACGTAGGGCCCTTTGTTCTATCAGTTCCATTTCTTTATATGCCTTTTTTTTGAGCAAAAAGAGCTCTTCGGCAATATTCATAGCCGCCAAAACTGCGGCACTTTGAAAAGAGGAATTTTTAGTTGAAGACATGGCTTGATTCATTTTATCATTAACAAATTCAACAAGTTCATTCACAACTTCCTCATTAAGAGAAGTCTTAATTTTGTATGGAACACCTGCAATATTAAACGAATAAGTTTTTTTTTCCACAAAAGCCCTGCAAGTTTGATGCGAACATTATCTAAAAGTTTAAGATCTAACTGTTAGTAACTATAACTTTTAATGCGCACCATCATCAAGGTCTATCTTAATTAGTTATTTTATTTTTTAAGGAATCAACTCCGAAGAGAAGTCTGGCCATTTTTTTGCCGCAGGTAGACTTTTATTTGAAAAGAATTCGAAAATTTTCTCGAACATGCTCCCATACTTTCTCTTTAGAGGTTTTTTGAATCTCAGCAACGCGTTCTGCCACTAAAAAAATAGAGGCCGGAAAATGAAAATCCAAAACTCCTGGAGGAGGCTGATCTGGCGCATCGCTTTCAATTAATAACCTGTCCAGTGGAAGAATCTTTACAGCCTCAATAAGGCGTTTATTCTTTTCCCATAGAATGGCCGAGCCTAGGCTTATATAGAGACCCTCCTTCAAATAGGACTGCATATGTTCTCGTGGACCATTAAATGCATGCACCATACCACTTCGCTCAGGTAAACCTGTCCATTGGATAACCTTTAAAGCCTCTTCGAAGGCCTTTACCAAATGAAGCACACAGGGTTTTTTAGCCACTTGAGCCAGCTCAAGCTGCATTCGAAAAAAGTCAATTTGTCGATCTCGAGCCTCTCCTTGTACAAATTCAAAACGAAAATCCAAACCTATTTCACCCAGAGCCATGGCGGTGGGAACGTCTAGAGCGAGTTGATCCAAAGCTTGTTCACAGGTTTCTTCTGTTGATTGGGCCACAAACCAAGGATGTAGACCAAAACTCATACCGATTTGATTTGGAAATTGAGACTGCAATTTTTTTTGAAGTTCCCAATCCGTGGGATTTATTCCTCCCTGCAAAAAGTACTGAATACCTAAATGTTGAGAGTTTTTAATGATCTCATCCCAGCGTGAAACAAATCGTGGATCACAAAGATGAACATGAGCATCTACAAAAAAGTCAGTTGACCCAGAATTAAATAATGAATTAGATACGCTCATGAAAAAAACATACCTCTCTTTCACCTTAATGATAAGTTTTTTATTCAGTGTTCTTTTTGTTGCCTGTGTAAGTACAACAAAGCCCGGATCTGTTGAAGTTCAAAGAAAACAACTTATGTTGATCTCTTCTCAAGAGGTAGATCGAAGTTCTGCAGAAGCCTATGATGTTTTAAAAGCCGATGGGAAAAAGAAAACTTTACTGAACCAAAATTCTACACAACTCGAACGACTTCAAATCATTTCCAAACGATTGATTGCTCATACTCAGATTTTTCGTGAAGAGGCTCCTCAATGGCCCTGGGAAGTGAATTTGATGAATAGCCCTGAACTTAATGCCTTTTGTATGCCCAGTGGAAAAATCATGTTTTACACAGGAATTATTGATAAGCTCCAATTAACGGATGATGAGATTGCTGCCATTATGGGACATGAAATTGCTCATGCACTTCGGGAGCATGGTCGCGAACGGATGTCTGAAATTTATATTCAACAATTTGGTATTGAGGCTTTACTTCAACTCGGTGGAATCGACTCAAAACATAAATCAACCTTAAACAAAG
>DAIRER010000233.1:0-4199 GCA_036795495.1 Pseudobdellovibrionaceae bacterium
ATTGTTGAATTCCTTCTAATAAGGATTTTTTAGACTTTCGAGCCTCACCATCTCGGCGAGCAAACCAGATGCTTTGTTCCGCAGGATAACTTAATTTTCCGCTGCGAAGACGTTCGATCTCTTCTACAATATCAACATCACCCAAAAACTTCAAAGGATGCAAATCAGAGTATCCAATAATTCCCTCTGGCCACTCCACTTTAAGCAAAACCCCTGAAGTATAGGCTAAAGTTTCATCTCCGAATTTTTTTTTCTTTTTTAGAACATACGGAGAATAAAACAACTTCAATTGCACACCTCTTCAAAAAATCTCAATCTTAAAAACTCACGACTTGACCCGAACCTGTTACAAACATAACCTCAAACCATGCAAAATTTAAGTTCTTTTTTTAAAAAAAATAGTGATGTCATTAACCTCAACTCGGGAACACTTTCCCAATCACCCACTTCAGTGATTGAAGCTAAGTTTAAACATTTTTTAAACTACGAAGAAAACACAACCCTGAGTCTTTTCACCACATGGCAAAAGCTGTGGAATGTACAAAAAAACTTTGCTCAGTTTCTACAAGCGAATCCCCAAGATTTATTTTTTCGACACAATGTCACCGAAGCCTTAAATGAACTGATTCTTGGCGTCCCCATGGAAGCAGGCGAAATTGCCTACACTGACCTAGAGTACGGCGCAATCATCAACATCTGCCGCCTGAAGGCTCAAAAAGAAAATCTTGAACTAAGAAAACTTCCTCTTTCTGATTATTTATTCTCTTCTCAATTAATGACAACCAAAGAGGCCGGGGACGAAGCCGTTTCTTGGATTCTTAAGCAACTCAAACCCCATACTAAGCTATTGCTCGTCAGTCATGTGATGACCCTCAATGGTTTAATTCTTCCCATTGAAAAGCTCGCTGAAGAAACCAATAAACGAGGCATTTTTCTGGTGGTCGATGGAGCACATGCTGTTGGAGCTTTAGATCTTAATTTTAATTTATTTAAAAACGTATCTGCCTATGCAGGAAATCTTCATAAATGGATGATGGCCCCCAAGGGTACAGGGTTTGGTTGGCTCAATCCCCATTGGCAAAATCAGTATCAACCCACTTCGGGCAGCTGGACGACTTTTGAATCTAAATCAGAATATTCTCAATTTGGAGAAGGCTCTCGTTTTGCCCTAACCATGCTCACCTCTCATTGTCAGGATTTTTCATCCTGGTTTGCTATCGAAGAGACTCTTCAATTTTGGAAACAAATTGAGGCCTCAAAAATCCGCCAGCATATCAATACTCTTAAAAATCAAATTCGAAATGACTTTGAAGCGCTTGATTGGATATGTATTTCTCCCTTGGAAAATTCTTGGGGCCCGCTCACTGCGTTTCAGGCCCCCAAGGGCCTCCTTCAAAAATATGGGTCATCTCTTACTTTAAATTTACTTAAGGAATTAAAAATTCAAATTTCAACCCCTGTGTCTCCTAATCAAGAAATATTTTTACGTTTTTCACCTCATATCATCAATAACCCTGAAGAAATCTCGAAAGCACAGCAAATACTCAAGTCGATCCTTTAATTTTTTCAAATTAAAGGATTTCAATTTGAATTTAAGTACACATTCCCCTACACTCCGAAACCATGATTAAAACACTTCATTTAAAATCTGGTACGACAAGCTCAAAACGCGAAGAACTTCGCAACTATTTTTTAGAAACCCTTCATTTAGAAGAATCCTTGTTTTCGCTTTTAAACCAAGAAGAGTCCTTTTTACAAAAACCCGATTCTTTACGGCATCCTTTGATTTTTTATTATGGACATACGGCTACATTTTACATCAATAAACTTTTTGTCGGAAATTTTATTTCAGAAAGAATTAACGCTCACTTTGAATCTATGTTTGCTGTTGGTGTTGATGAGATGTCCTGGGATGATTTAAATGAAATCAATTATCATTGGCCAACACTAGCAGAGCTAAAAGATTACCGCAAACAGGTCACAGAACTTGTTCTTAAGTATATTTCTACTGTTGATTTTAAATTACCATTAGACTGGGAATCTGCTCTGTGGCCTATTCTTATGGGGATTGAACATCAACGCATTCATTTGGAAACCTCCTCTGTTTTGATTCGACAATTGGATTTAAGATGGATTGAGCCCCAGAAGGCCTGGGCCCCCTGTACAGAAGCAGGTCCCACCCCGCAAAATCAACTTTTAATAGTAGATGGTGGCCCTGTGGATCTGGGAAAAAAATATGATGCCGATTCCTACGGCTGGGATAATGAATATGGCACTCACTCCAGCTTTTTAAATTCCTTTAAGGCCAGTCAGTTTTTAGTTTCAAATGGTGAGTTTTTAGAATTTGTTTTAGATCAAGGTTACCAAAATAAAAATTACTGGTCAGAAGAGGGCCATCATTGGAAGGTCTTTCGAAAAGCCCAACACCCACTTTTTTGGATTTCTCTGTCTTCAAATCAGTCCCAAAGCTCCGATGAATTCATATCCAACAAATATAAATTAAGAACTTTAGAACGAGAGATTCCGCTACCTTTAAACTGGCCTGTGGAGGTGAATTATTTAGAAGCCCAAGCCTTTTGCCAATGGAAAAGTAAAAAACTTGGAGTTACTTTAAGACTTCCCACTGAGGATGAATGGAGTCAGCTTTATAAAACCGAAGAAATTTCTCACCCATGGAAATGGACAGAAACCCCTTTTAATATTCACCTTGATCATTTTAAGTCTTCTTGCCCTGTTGATAAATTTAAATCTAATAATTTTTATGATGTTGTTGGAAATGTTTGGCAATGGACTGAAACTCCCATCTATGCTTTTGATGGATTTAAGGTTCACCCACTTTACGATGATTTCAGTGTCCCCACTTTTGATGGAAAACACAATCTGATCAAAGGAGGTTCGTGGATCTCAACAGGCAATGAAGCTTTACCCGAGTCTCGTTATGCTTTTCGCCGACACTTTTTTCAACATGCCGGTTTTCGCTACGTTGAATCCAACAACACGACGGAAATACAACAAAACCCCTATGAAACTGAAACGCTACTGGCTCAATACTGTGAGTTTCATTACGGTGACGAATATTTTGGTGTTCCCAATTACCCAAAAGCTTGTATTGATAGTATTCAAAAGTATTTACCTCTCCTTTCTAAAAAAGAAAAAGCATTGGATCTTGGTTGTGCCGTTGGAAGATCCAGTCTTGAACTGAGTAAGTATTTTAATCATGTCATTGGATTGGACTTCTCTGCACGTTTTATTGATAAAGCTCAGTCTTTTATCCATTCAGGCCGTCTTAGATATACAAGAATTCTCGAAGGGGAACTGGTGGATTTTTGTGAACGCCGCTTAGAAGACCTAGATATCCCGTCAAATAAAATAGAGTTTTTTCAGGCTGACGCCTGCAACTTACCAGAAAAATTTTCTGACTTTGATTTAATCTTTGCAGGAAACTTAATTGATCGACTTTATGCTCCTCAAATTTTCTTATCTGAAATTCATAAACATTTAGCTCCAGGTGGATTGTTAGTTTTAACTTCTCCTTACACTTGGCTTGAAGAATATACTCCCAAAAAAGATTGGCTGGGTGGACTTAAAAAAAGTGCTGAAAACTTCACAACTCTAGATGGATTAAAGCAGGCCCTGCATTCTGAATTTAAATTAGTAGATACTCCAGCAGATATTCCCTTTGTGATTCGAGAAACACAAAGAAAATTTCAACACAGCCTGGCTCAAATGACGGTTTGGCAAAAAATTTAATAGATCTCTTTAATTAGAACCATATCGGCGGGCTGCGCTTCAAAACAACTGGATAAAGCAACCATTCCTGACGTAGTCAGTTGAGAACGATAACCCTCTTTAAGTGAATGACAAAAACGATCACAGTGTTCTTGTTTTTGAATATGATAAATCCCCATTGCGTCTGTTTGCACGATTAAAGAACCATTTTTAACCGTGGCGCCCTCAATGCCTTGACCTTTTTCGTCCACAACACGCCCATAAATTTCGCAACTCTGATCTAAAGATATGGGTTTAATTTCTTCAGAGATGGTTCGATTTATTTTTTTTAATTGAAATGTCAGACCTCGAGCTCCTTCATAGTTTTCACTTTTGCATTGAGTTTGTTTAATCTCCTGTACCGTGCCCGCCAAAGTGGTAAATCCGTCTTTAGAAACAGCTAAAAGCGGAATACATCCATTAAAAGATTT
>DAIRER010000234.1:0-4175 GCA_036795495.1 Pseudobdellovibrionaceae bacterium
AATATTTCGCCCGATCCCCTTCCTGTAGATTTTCTGGAATAATAAATCTTAAAACTCTGTTAGGAAATGTTAAGTCCACAATCACCTCAAAATAAAATACTTCTTTCTGTAACCAACGATATTTCCTCATTGTTTTTGTAACATTTCAATCATAATCATAGAATAGAGTCCCACAACGACATCATAATATCTTTCAGATTTTATAGACTATCGAGAGATGAAGGATCTGTAGAAACAGAAAACTGATTGAAAATATGTTTTTTTATAGAACATGAAATTAAAATTTCTTAGAAAAATTGGTAGTGAGAGAGGGACTTGAACCCCCGACCCACGGATTATGATTCCGTTGCTCTAACCAGCTGAGCTACCCCACCACTGTTCTAGAAATTCTTAAAGAGAGAAAACATTTAATTGTTACCTGAATTTAAGTCAACTAAGCCCTACATTTCTAAAATAACACAGAGCTCTATAAACTGTTGACTTTTAACAACATAAAACTTGAAATCAGCGTGGAGATTCAAGGGGGTGGGGAAATGAATCGAATCAATCTATTACTGTCTTTAATTCTTTTACTGGGTGCCTGTGCAGAGATGAATCAAAACGCATTTCAGTCCCATGGACTGACTTCAAAAATGCAAAAAGATTCTGCCTATTTCTTTCCTGACTTTGATTTTAAAAACTTTAAGGAGTTCGGATTTAATACTTTTAGATCTCAACCCCTGATCCGAGTCACAGATGTCTTCGGCTTACCAGTCCCCAAAGCCCGCATTCTCATTGGCAATGCCCTAAACACGCCGTTTGATGGAAATTATTTTACGACAAACGATCAAGGTGAGGCCGAAGTCCCCGAAGGCTGGACGATGAACGCAACGATCACCGCCGACTCCGCTGGCTATGTTCGAGTCTCTTATCTGAACCTAACCCCAGGGCCTATAACTCTTATCATGCAACCCGATCTCAATATTCGTAGAGCCGAGCTCTCTGGAAAAACAACTGGTTTTCGTATCGTCAATGGAGATAAATTGATCGATTTTGGGCTTACATTAAAGGCCATGACCTATGAAGATCTCTTGTCCTTTGATCTAAACTTGGTCCTAAGCCCCTATAAAGATGTGGTCACTGCGGGTGGGTATGATATTTATTTGCCAAGCAATGTCAGCCTCCCCTCTCAAAAAGAATCCTACGGTATTTTTCCAGTTTCATTGAATAAAAATCAATATCGACTATATTTTTCTCCATCAACAGCAAAACAAAAACTCATGACGACCAATGGACGCTTTCCCTTTAAAAAAGTTGTTGATGGCTATAGAGCTGGAAAACCCATGTATGAATTATTAGATCATTTTTCATTAACGGGTGGAACATTTAGTGATGTCGTCATAAATTCGACGAAACACAGCTTAGATGTCCCCGTTGAGAGCTTTACGTTTAAAGACAAGAGAAATATTCAAGCTCAAAAATATTCAGCAGAGGACGTTTTATTTTCTTTAGCTGTACATAAACAAGATGGTTTTTTAGTTCCTACAGATATAAAAAGATCCCTTTCCTCATCACTCACTCCGCTCAATATATATAATCCGATCCAAGCTTATTATCTAGGAGTGCTTAAAAAAACAAAAGAAATGGATCCTCTCACTCCAGGAGAAGAAAAAACTTCTGTGGTATTTTTGCCCTTTCAAGAGCGCTTACAAGCCCAATTTTTGCCCTTTATTCCGGCTCCGACTATTTCGGGCCAAAATAAACTCAATCTACCCATCCCTCAAAATCAAATGGGCATCAGTGAACTGGGCATTTATTCGATACTCTCTCAGGGTCGAAAGGTTAAACTTCCTTCAGGAGAGGAGTCCATAGTTTATGATAAAAATTGGGAAATCTATGGAGAAGGCTGGGTCCAATCGATCACCTTGCCGCAGTGGCCCTTGGTTAAAACTAATTTTTCTGGAAAGAAATGGGAAATTACTTTTATTGGAAGTCAAAAAACAAAAATTTTTAATTATGGACCCAGCATTTTAGAGGCAGCCACACATGTTACACACAGCTCTACAATTTATTAAAAAAAACTATAAAATCAAATTGAAGTTTTTTATAATTTTAACATCTTTCTTCGTTTTAAACGCCTGTATTTCAAAGTCTATTGAACCAAAACCAATTCTCACCGAGCGAGTTTTTTTTAAACCCTATGATGAAATCTGGAAAGCCGTTCATGGTGTTATTAAATACCCTATCGCTGTTGAAAATTATGATGCGGGTGTTATCGAAACTGAATACATTCCAGCAACAGAAGGATGGAAAGCTCCCACAACCCAGATTCCAATTTCTATGGGAGTTAAATTTAAACTCATTTTTCGAGTTTCCAAAGGATCAATCGATAACACTCCATCAAGTAAAGTGAATATCGAAAAAGAAATTCTGATTAAACGGGATTTTGTTTCAGACCCCGAGCCCCTTGCTTCAGATAAACTCGAAGAATTGAGTCTCATATATCGCATCGATCGAGAGCTTCAAATCCTCTCTGCACTGAAACAGGCGGGCCTAACGAACTAGGCTTTTAAAATTTTCTGTATAGGTTTTATATGCGACCTGGGTCACTTCTCGATCTGAATCATTTAAATACTTACTGAACTTAATTTCTTCACTTAACTGAGGTGATTGAGCAAGAATTGAAAAAATTTGTTTACGAACCCATAAACTTTTTTTCCCATGATAATTATAGGGCTTTTCTAGTTCAGACCAAAATAATTCTCGAATTTCTTTGGATAAATTTTCTTTTAATATTTCAACGGCCATAGATCGAACCACAAGTGCCTTATCACTTAAAAGCTTTTTTGCTAACGCCGTTGATTCTTTTAAACTTATTTTATTAATGGCGATGAGTGCTGAGTTTTTTAAGAACCATTCGTCATGCCCGGCTAAAGTTTTAAGATCCAAAATTGAATCTTTCCCCTTTATATCAGCCATTTTCATAATTGCAGCCCATCGATTTTGCATACTTTCATTTTTAGAAAAAGCTATGGACCTAAGGCTTTGATATTTATTTTGCATCGAAGAAGATTCAGAATTCTTATGAGTAGAAGTTTTAGAATTAGATTTTGCAGGAATTGAAGCCGAGACCTTCGCAGAAATCATTGTCATAATAAAAAAGGCAATAGATACGAATCTTTTCATTCCAACGTCCTCTCTGGATTAACCACTTTTAATCTTTTTTTACGAAATTCTCAAATTGTTCTATCAGCTCACCGGCCTCAGCCGTTTTTATTTCTGATTTTTCAGGTTCTTTGGCTTCAGGAGTTTCCAAACCTTTTTTCTGTTGAGCAACAGCCATTTCAAACTCTTTCATTAGATCATCATCAATCACATCATTTATTTCGCCAGTTTCAGGCCCAACCGAAACCGTAGGACTATCGACAAGAGCCTCCGCAGAAGGAGCCTCCGCAGAAACCGTCGCGACAACTGGTGCAGCAACAATAGGTTCAGCCGCTACGGCTGGGGCCGCCGCCGGTGCTGGATCTGGAGAGGTCGCTGGTGCTGGAGCTGCCACTGGAGAGGCAGCTGGTTCTGGCGCGGAAGCCGGTGCGGACGTCGGAGCCGGAGCAGGAGCTTGTGCTTGTGCTTGTGGAAAGGAAGGTTTATTTTTTTTAAGCTCTTCTATTTCTTTTTTAAGTGAAATATTTTCACTTTTGAATTTAGATAAATCAGCAAGATCTTCGCTAATGATTTCATATTCAGCCAACTTTGTTTCGAGCTCCAGTAATTTATTCTTTAAATCAGATGAAGCTTCGTTTGAACCACCAACCGTACCACCAGCCGCTTGAAGCACTTGAATTTGCTGCTGTTTTTCTTCAACCTCTTTTTTCATTTCATCCAGTTTTGCCTCTGTCTGAATCAATTTGGCTTCAACCTCAGGATTTCCAGCATAATCGGCCCCATCGAGAGAGGACACCTGTACTTTTTTTTGAAGTTCCATTTGTTTTTCTAAAATTCTCTCTAAGGTTTTTTCGATTGAAGATCCGTCTATTGCCCCAGAAGACAGAGATACGCCCTCTCCACTGGAGGCCGATTTAGAAAAATAGGATCGATAGATTACAAAAATTGTAAGTAACAGAATAATAGATACAACAATCTGTATAATAAGAGCATTCTGACTAAAATAAAATTCCCAATGGTTTCCGTGACTC
>DAIRER010000235.1:0-4136 GCA_036795495.1 Pseudobdellovibrionaceae bacterium
TTCCTATCAGCAATATTGTATCGGATAGTGTGGTTAAATTTAAACTGTCCTTTGGAATAGAAAAAATTTAACTTTTTCATGTAGACTTTTGTCTTGTTAATTTTTTGAGAAGGTAAGCCGAAGAGCATGTCCGATGATATCGATTAATTTTAAATTAAAATTCAAAACTTTGATTTTCTTAAAGCTCATCACGCTTTTTTCAATTGGCGCGTTGGGCGCAGAGGTTGGTCAGAAATCAAAGATTAAATCATCTGATAAAATCGTCAAATCTATCAAGAGCATTAAACCAAAAACTAAAGACGTATCAAAGTCCAAGCCAAAATCAGATCTTAAAACAAAAACAAACTCAAAAATAAAATCAAAATCTGTATCCGATGCTGTTGCTAGACCCCCAGTTTCTTCATCACCGATTGTTCCAACTCCGACAGTCAGCATTCCCTCTGAGGTCCGTCCTGCTATTGATGTTTTTGATGAAAAAATGTTAATTGAAAAATCAAGAAAATCATTTCAGACAATACGGGTCGAAACCCTGAGCGGAAATTATGAAATAACCGCCTATCAATTAGATCCATTTTTTTGGGTATCAAGTTTGTCACAATTAAAATTCACACAAGGTCCTTCAAAATATATAGATATTCAAAATCGTCCCTTACGTTTGGTTTCTTATGATTTAGAAAATGGATTGGTTCTTTTTGTGTGGGCGCCTTTTCAAAAATCTTTTGAGCAAAAGTTAAAATCACCCAGTTTATTTTCTGATTTGGTTAATTCGACTCCTATTGTGGGATCCGCTTTGACAGCAATCTCTAGAAACCTAAAAGGTAAAATTAGCATTTATAAAAGCCATGTCGGAGGTGTTCCCGTAACCGAGGGTGGAAAATACACTTTAGAGAGTTCTTTTGAAAAATTTGATCCAGGATTATATGTTGTTAAAAACGAACAAGGTAAGATTGTTGGGTTTATAAATCAACTTACCAAAAACGAACTATCCAGTGCTCCAGAAATTATCTACGTGTATTCAATTAATAAACTGATAAAAATTGCTAACCGATTCAATGTCATGGGTTTGAAAAACATTGAAGATGAAATTTTAAAAGACATTGAAAAATACTCTAGCCCATCTTTTATTCCAAAAAATAAAACATGTAAGCGAATAGATTTAACTTTTACCGAACCATTGGTGATGCGATTAAGTCAATTGAAGGGTGTTCAGTGTGACTTTTTGAAAAAACTGGATATTGATTCAGAATTAGATTTTAAGTCAATTCAAGAAATAGAAATACAAGCTCAAATCATCGAGAACTTAAATCGCAATGATCGAGCCCTTGTAACTCAAACCCTATTAACGAACCTGAAGAAAAATGTTGAAAGTAAGTTCTTAAATTATAGTCGACATGATTTACCAATTTGTGAAAGAGGTTGGTTGGTCGAAAAGCCGGGCCAAAAAAACTATTATCAAATGTGTAGTTCTCGAATAAAGGGAACAAAAAATTTAAATTCAACCTTTGTATTTTTAGAAAATTTAGAAAAAAAAGATATCTATAGATTAAGAGCCATTTTCTTTGAGGGATACAGTCTAGAAAAATCGCAGGATTTGTTGAGGGAATTTTTAGTGAGATCTTCTGGAGTAGAAAAATGAGTGGCCATATCATTTTAAAAAACGCAGAAGGAAAGTTTTTACAAAAAGTCGAATTGGACCGTTTGCCTTTGGTTATTGGTCGTGGCCAAGATTGTGATATTCGAGTGGAGTCGATTAAAATATCCAAAAAACATGCCGTCCTTGAATTTCAAAATAATAACTTAATTCTAAAAGATTTGGGCAGTGTTAATGGGCTTATGTTGGGTTCTGTTCGAGTGGACTTGGTAGATCTTTCAAAAGAAAAAAAATGCAACCTTGGTGATTTTGAAATTGAATATGTTTTGCCAATATATGAAGACAAAACAGTAGTCATGCAGAGGTTCGAGAATACGGCTCGAGTTAAAACTCAGCCACCAGGCCTATCCTCTGTGGGCGATGATAGTGATTTTAAAACAATAATAAGACCTAGAATGTCGAGCACCAACCTGAGCAATAATAATTTGGATCTAAATAAAGGAATATTAAGTAAAGGCATAAGATTTGAAAAAACTTTAGTTTATATAAAATCAATCTTGGCTTGGGTGCAAAATTCAAAGATTCAGAATATAAAACCACCTGTATATTATACTTTGGGTACTCTTTTGGTTGTGTTGAGTGTGGGGTTCGGTGTTTATTTTAATAAATCTCAAGAGCCACCTTCAAGGGATTATATTTGGTATGTTGTTCCGCCTCGGGTTTGGTTTGGGCTTAAACTGCAAGGAAATCAAAAAGAGGACGCTTTAAAGAAGCTTGAAATTTTATTTCTAGAATCCCATGAAGATGAAAAATTTAAATAGTCGTCAGTAATGGAGAGGACCTATTTTTTTGCTAAGAGTTCGTGCTAGTTGCCTCTTTTTTCTAGAATTTTAAATGCCGTAGCATAAATCTTAATTTGTTTAATCATTGCAAATAAACCATTTGAACGGCTAGGTGAAAGATTTCCTTCAAAGCCAAGAGCTTTTATAAATGAAGGTGGTGTGTTCATAATTTCATCAGGCGTGGAGTTTGAATAAACTTTTACGAGAAGGGCGACCAGTCCTTTAACAATTAAAGCATCACCATCGGCACGGAAAATCACATTTTTTTTATCATCCACTGAAGCCTGAAGCCACACTTTTGATTGGCAACCCTGTACTAAATTTTCCTCCGTTTTAAGGCTATCCTCCATTGGGGGCAGTGTTTTTCCCATTTGAATGAGTTTGTTGTATCGCTCTTCCCAGGATGTACAATGAGAAAAGCTTTCAATAACTTCTTTTTGTCGGTCCTCTATCATTAACGCTCCGTGTGAATCTTTCGATGTTGAGGGTTCATATTAGGGCTCTTTTTCAATTTATCAAGTTTTTTCTCAGGGCGGACTTGACATGCAGAAATGAGCATTCATATTACCGAACAAAATTATTAAATCATAATTAACACTAAGGAGGATATTTTATGGCAAAAACTGAGATTGGCGTTCGTCCATTGCACGACCGTATTCTAGTTCAACGGGTTGCAGAAGAAGAAAAAACATCAGGAGGTCTTTTTATACCTGACACAGCAAAAGAAAAGCCTCAAAAAGGGCAAATTATAGCCACGGGCAAGGGTCGAGTGACTGAGGATGGAAAAGTTTTGCCACTTGAAGTTAAAGCTGGCGACCGAGTTCTTTTCAGTAAATATGCTGGCACTGAGCTTAAGTTTGATGGTGCTGAGTATTTAATGATGAGAGAAGAAGATATTTTAGGAATAATTAATTAATAAATAAAGGAGTTTTAAATGAGTAAAGAACTTAGATTTTCTGAAGACGCACGCGCTCACATTCTAAAAGGAGTCAACGTATTAGCAAATGCGGTGAAGGTAACTCTTGGACCAAAAGGTCGCAACGTAGTTATTGAAAAGTCCTTTGGTTCACCTCTAATCACTAAAGATGGTGTAACTGTAGCTAAGGAAATTGAGCTAGAGAATAAATTTGAAAATATGGGTGCTCAAATGGTTAAGGAAGTGGCTTCCAAAACCAATGATGAGGCTGGTGACGGAACAACAACGGCAACTGTTTTGGCGCAATCCATTTTCAAAGAAGGTGCTAAAATCGTAACAGCGGGTCACAACCCAATGTTTATTAAGCGTGGTATTGATAAAGCCGTTGAAACGGTAGTTGCTGAGCTTAAGGCTATGGCAAAACCTGTAAAGGGTTCCAATGAAGTGGCTCAAGTGGGTTCAATTTCTGCAAATAATGATAAAGAAATTGGAACAATGCTTTCAGATGCTATGGATAAGGTTGGCCGCGAGGGTGTAATCACTATCGAGGAAAGCAAAACAGCAAAAACAGAAGTGACAGTGGTTGAGGGTATGCAATTTGACCGCGGTTATTTGTCTCCATACTTTGTTACTAATGCAGAGCGCATGGAATCTGTTCTTGAGGATGCTTTTGTTCTTATTTATGACAAAAAAATCAGCAACATGAAGGATATGATCTCTATTCTTGAAGCTGTAGCAAAACAACGTAAACCTATCATGATTATTGCAGAAGATGTTGAAGGCGAAG
>DAIRER010000236.1:0-4126 GCA_036795495.1 Pseudobdellovibrionaceae bacterium
CCTTGCATATTAGCGAAGGAGATCTTCTGCGTATTGATACCACCACAGGGACCTACGTCGAGCGAGTGAACAAGTAAACAAGCCTTGATCCTCCCTTTTTTATTGAGCAAAATAAAGAGTGGTTCGACCTCCCACTTAAAGGAGTATCTTTGGTTCATGCAGAACTCATGATAAGAAATGAAATTCAGGAAACGGGTTCTCCCTGGCAGGCGAGCCTCAACCTGATTGACGCCATTGAAGAAAATCCAAAAAATTATTCTGATGAATATATTTTGGCTCTCATTAAATTTCTGTATCATTGTGGCTTTTATAAAACTCTTTTTGATTTTGTCATAAGACATTTAAACAAGGAAGAGTTCAATGTCCCATGGACGTACTTTTTGGAAACACTCGCTCAGTCCACAACAACTATTGATGAACCCACTTTAGAATACCTCCTACGCTCCATAAAAACTCAAAAAGCCTATGAATCTGCGGGCAAAGCTATTTTATTTAGAAAAAAGATACCTGAACTTGAATCTTGGAATGCAAAAAGAATTCAAAAAATAAACGTGGCTTATGTTCAAAAAAAAACAGAACTCCTTCAAGAAGTTCACCTGTTAAGAAGCCAGCAACTCTATGATGCCGAAAAAAATCAACTCGTCGCAGCTTTAAGTCAATTTCCTGGAGATCTAGATATTTTAAAAGAACTTAAAGAATTTAACCAACGTCACGCCCTGGATCTTCTCCAAAAAAAAGGCAGACAAATATCGGATCTTCAATCACTAAAAAACTCTGAGAAAAAAGAAGAGGTCAAGCCCCCTGAAGGATTATCAGAAAGCCTTAAAACTTTAGCCCTCAAATATCCAGAAATGGCCCAGGACCTTGCCATCGTTTCAATATCCTTTGAGCAATACCAACTTGCAGAAGATCTTATAAAAATGGCACCAGACAGTCCTTCAAAAACATGGCTTGAACTTGAAATCTTTTTGCATCAAAAAAGATTTTTAGATCTTTTATCTTCGATCCATCAACTTAAGAAAAAATTTGGGGCGGATCCAGAAGCCCCCTTTGCTTTTAATTATCTAGAAGCTCAAGCTCTTTGGGGATTAGGTCAAAAAGAAAAGGCTCAAGAACTTTTAGAGAAATTACTTCAAGCTCGACCAAATTATCGATTTGGTGAAACTCTACTTTATTTGTGGAGATCTGAATCGTGAAAAAAGCATTTTTTATTTTAATCATGCCTCTTCTTATTCTTATTTCTATTGGAGTCGCCCTAAAGCACTCTGTACTTCCTCGCTTTGAATCCTTTCTACAAAATGAATTAGAAAATTACATTTACTCTCAAACTGATCAAAAAATCTCGATTGAGACTGTAGAAATTAAATTATTTCCACCCCAATTAAATCTCAAAAATTCCAAAATCGAAACTTCTTCAAATGATCTATCCGCAAAAGAGCCATTAAAAGTTGAAATTCCCCATTTGTCTTTTCAGCTGGATTTCTTTGCCTTAATCGTAGGACGACTTCAAATTGAACAAATTCTAGTTCAAAAACCGCAAATACATGTTCTTAATAATTCTGATACACCTTCAACTCTATTTGAAACAGATCTACCAATTGAAACTCTATTTAAGATGCTCAAACAAATTCCCGTACTCAGTTTAAATATTGAAGGGCTTGATCTCAGTATTGATAATTTACCTTTTGATTCTTCTCTGCAGTTTAAATCAGCCAATCTGTTTTTAAAAAACAAAAAAGATCGACTGATTTTAAATTCAGTTTTTCCAGAAATCATTCTACTACAAAAATCGCAAAACAAGCTCCTTCTAAATTCAGAAATAGAGATTTCACTTTCTCCAAAAAAATTAACATTAGAAAAAATCATTCTCAATACGACCGGCGGACGAGTCGCTATAAGTGGATACCAAGAAAATCCTCAAAAATTATTTAAAGACACTCAGTTAAACCTTCAAATCTCTACACACCTCGATTTTGAACCCTTCGCTCAAAACCTTGAAAAGTTTGTTTCAATGCCCTTAAAAGTCTTAGGCATTTTAGATTTTGAAGCGAATTTAACTCTCAAAAGTCTTCAGAATATTGTGGGTCAAACTTCGTTAAAAACTCAAGGAGTCAAATTAGACCAATTTGCGATTGGAGATGCTTCTATTAAAGGAAATTTTACTGAAAATAGTTTAAACCTTTCAGAAATCACCCTAGAACATCCCTCTGGAAAATTGAATTTAACTGATTCATTTCTTCAGTTAAAAGAAGGATTTCCTTTTAAAACGACAGCCCACATTCAAGCGCTCGACCTTCAAAACCTCTTTCAAAGTTTAAATTTAAAAAAAATCCCTGTATTTTTAGAAATTAAAGGAGACCTTCCCTGCCAGGGAGATTTTTTTAATACCTTTGATCTATCCTGTGAGGGTCAACTCAAAGGCGAAAATTTTAAAGTAAAAACTTCAGTAAATGAAAAAATTTCGAAGCGCATTGTTGAAGTGGATCAATTTAAAGCCACAGGATCATTTAATGTAGATAGTCAGGGAGTTGACTACGAGGCGCTTGTTGAACTTCCTAAAAGTAAAATCAAAACCACTGGGAAAATCCTTTACAACGAAGGATTTTCTATTCAGTACAAATCCAATGCTTTAAATCTAAATGATATCAGTTACCTTTCAGGTATTGATTTTTCTGGAATCGTGAATATCGAAGGAATCACAGAAGGCGATTCCTATGATGCAACACTGAATGCAAAAGTAAAAACAGCGGATTTTCAAATTGATAAGTATTTTTTAGGTTCATTTTCCTCCTCAATGTCCTTCAATTCCCCAAAACTTTACTTTAATGAAGTTCAAGGGCAACTCTTTAATAGCAACTACTCATCTCAATTTGAAATTGATCTACGAAATGATCATATTCAAGGCCGATTTGAATCTTCCAATATGGAGACTTCCGCTCTACAACGAGCCCTAAAAGGACTCTATGATTTTCCACTACCGCTCAGTGGATCTGGACCACTTCAATTGAATTTTGATGGCCCCTTGGATTTTTGGAGATTGAATTATTCTGGAGAAGCTAATTTTAGATCTGTTCTTATAGAAAGTGAGTATTTCGAAAAACTAAAAGTTAAATTCTCAAGTCAAAATGGAAACCTTTCGATTGAAGAAGCCTTATTACTGAAAAATAAATCCTCTCTGACGGCCTCTGGACGCATCCTAAACAATAAAGTATTTGATCTCTTTTTTAATGGTCAAGGATTTCAGCTTGAAGAAAGTCAATTTATAAATAAATTAAGTTCTCATATTTTTGGTACTTTTAATTTTAACTCGACTCTTAAAGGCACTTTCGATTCACCTGAGTTTTTCTTCACAGGAAGTATTAAAAATAATGTCTTAAAAGATCGGGTCTATGAAGATTCTCAGCTTCTACTTAAAGCCGATAAAAATGAAATTCGCTTTGAAACTTCACTTTTCGGCGAGGCCTTAAATTATAAATATCTATTTCAAAAAAACAATTCTCCTCAGTTAAAAATTTCTTCTCAAATTCAACATTGGGACTACACGAAATTTCTCAGTTTACTTGGAAATGAAACTCTATTTGATGAGTACCAAGGATTTTTAACTTTGAATGCAAATCTTGTTTCAGAAGAGGGTGACTTAAACCATCTTACAGGAAACCTCACCATTGACGAATTTTCGATACAAAGAAACAATGATCTAATCGAAAACCAAGGCCCAGCAAAAATTCAATTTAAAAATGGAATAATCAGTCTTAATAATTTCCTTCTTCAGGGAGGCGATAGTAAAATCATTCTTTCTGGAGAGTCGTTTAGCCTTTCCAATTTGAATCTTAATTTAAAAGGAAAAAGTGATCTCAAAATGACTCAACTTTTTTTTCCCTTCTTAGATGATATAGGTGGGAAATTTTTAATTTCAGTTGGAATATCTGGCCCTTGGAATCAACCTGAAATGCTTGGCAGTTTAACTTTAGATCAATCTTTTTTTAAAATTAATAAATTCCCCCATCCTTTAGAAAAAATTGACTCAACAATAACGTTCTCTCAAAAAAACATACTGATTAATAACATCAATGGTCAAATTGCCGGAGGTACTATTAAAGGGGATGGCAATATCCTTTTAAAGGAT
>DAIRER010000003.1:0-19818 GCA_036795495.1 Pseudobdellovibrionaceae bacterium
CCTCTTGGTATAGAAATGGATACCCTACATTAATGCCTTTTGAATCTGACACTCAACGCATGAATTCTTCAATTCACACAAGCAATGATGTTATTTCTAATCGAGTGAGTTTTCGACATTCTTTAATTTTTGCAAAAATTGCCTTAGTTTTTGCGATGGATCTTGGAAACAATCAGATGAAACAACCCTATTAGTTGACTTTTCTTGGGCTCGGTGTATTTTTCGTCTCCACAATAAAGGAGACGCTATGTCTATTCCTCAACTTACACCTGAACAGATCCAAACAATGACCCTTGAAGAAAAAGATCAGTGGTGGCTAAAAAATGTTTTTAAAGGCAACGCCCCTCAGCTGAATTTAAGGTCTGCGCTGACTGGAATGCTTTTAGGTGGAGTTTTAAGTCTTACAAACCTTTATGTAGGAATAAAAACGGGATGGACTTTGGGCGTGGGAGTCACCTCGGTAATTTTATCCTTTGCTATTTTTAAGCTGTTTTCAAAATTAGGTATTGGCAAAGAAATGACTGTTCTAGAAAACAATGCCATGCAATCCATTGCGACAAGTGCAGGTTACATGACCGCACCAATGATGGCTTCGCTTCCTGCCTATATGATGGTTACTGGAAATGTGATCCCCATGTGGCAGACTTATTGGTGGATTTGCGCACTCTCTGTTCTGGGTGTTTTATTTGCCTTTCCTTTAAAAAAACGATTTATCAACGACGAACAACTTCCTTTTCCTGAAGGCTATGCTGCAGGTATTGTCTTGGACTCACTTCATCAAGATACTGGAAAAGAAGGCCTCTTTAAAGCTAAGTTACTTATGGGTGGTGCCGGCCTAGCGGCCTTGATTGAAACTCTTCGCAGTGAAAAAGTCACTCAAGCCTTAAAAATTCCCTTTTTACAGCTTCCGGAATATTGGGATGATTTTATTTATAAATTTGCAACACCTGCGATTATGGGCACCCCTCTTAAGGATCTGACAATCCGTTTGGATACATCGATTGTCCTTATGGGAACCGGGGGCCTTATGAGCATGAAAACAGCGATGAGCCTTTTGCTCGGGGCTCTTTTTAATTATCTGTTTTTAGCTCCAATACTCATCAACCAAGGCATTATTACTGGCCCTGGATTTAAAGCCATTACGATGTGGGCCCTCTGGGGCGGAACCGCCATTATGACAACTTCTTCGCTTTATTCTTTTTTTTCAAAGCCCCAGGTGATTATCAGTGCCTTTACTCGACTTATGAAAAAATCGATTCAATCTGAACAATCTCATCAATTAGATAAAATTGAACTTCCTATGTGGGTTTTTGTAGTGGGAATTCCCCTGGTTGGAGCCGTTACTGTTTGGATGGGGCATGTCTGGTTTGGTGTAGAGTACTGGCTCGGAATTATTGCAGTACCCCTTGTTTTTATTTTCACACTGATTGCCGTCAATGCCACAGGACTCACCGCGATTACTCCAGGTGGAGCTTTGGGAAAATTAACTCAAATAACTTATTCTGTCCTCGCTCCTGGAAATATCCCTACTAATTTAATGACGGCGGGTATCACGAGTGAGGTTTCATTGAATGCCAGTAATCTTTTGATGGACATTAAACCTGGCTATATGTTGGGAGGAAAACCCCGACATCAAGCCGTTGGCCATGTTCTTGGAATATTTGCGGGTGGCCTTGTCGCTGTTCCAGTCTTTTATGCTCTTTTTAATAATGATATTACAAAATTTACGAGCGAACAAATGCCCCTTCCTGGCGCCGCCATTTGGAAAGCTGTAGCTGAAGTTCTCACAAAAGGCCTTTCCACATTACATCCAACGGCTCAACTTGCGGTACTTATTGGCGCTATTCTTGGAATTGTTATTGAAGTTTTAAATCAAAAATCTAAAGGAAAATTCCCGATATCAGGAGTTGGTTTAGGCTTGGCTTTTGTATTAAGATTTACCGATTCATTAATGATGGCCTTAGGAGCTTTGTTTTTTTGGTTCATGAGCAAAAAAATTAAAGATGAGAAATCATTTTCTTTTCGTGCCTTTGTCCAAAACCAAGAGACTGTTGCCGCCGGTGTTATCGCTGGGGGATCTATTGTTGGCTTATTAATTCTGATTTTTGAAACTCTTTTATAGAGAGTTTCATTGGAGTTTTATAGGTTTTTTTTGACGATAAAGAAAAAGAAAATACCGACGGTGATCGTCCAAAAAATATGCTCCATAGTAATTCCACGCTTTATGAGCATTTCTGAGGCTTTTAATTTTAGAACTGCTTTTAGGATTGTTGACCGAAATGAGCTATCTGATTCTATAAACTCAACACCTGCTAAAATATTTTTTAAAGAGACTTTAAACCACACTAAACGCACTAACGCTGTAATGGTTTTTTGAGATCCTGGCAGTTTAAATGTAATTTCAAAAGAGTTTGGAAGACGATCTGCAAAGGAGGGTAGACTGATCAATAACCCCCCTTGACTCATGTTGAGCCAGATACCACGCGCTAAGGATACATTTGACTGCATCACTTTTATATCGGTTTGATCTGATGATCGCCGTGCATATCGACCGCTGATTCTCATTAACATTTCCACCAGACCCCCTTCCCTTTTATTAGTATTATATTATTATGCAATCTGTCGGCCAGTTTTTTGACTTTAGGTATTAATAAAATGGTTTTAAACATTGCCTAAAAGTTAGAAACTGACTAATCCTTGATCAAAGAATTTAAGTTCCTAAATTGAGACAGACTAAGTTATTAATATTCATTAAAGTTTATAAAACCGAAAATTGAGTAAGCATATGTCGATAAAAAATTCATCGCCTTCTATGAAGGTTTTAATTATTAGATTTTCTAGCTTTGGAGATATTGTAGCAAGTTTAAGCCTCGCCACGGCCATTAAGAACAATTATCCTCGGGCCGAAGTTCATTGGGTCACTCGCGAAGATTATGCCGAAATGGCTCAGTGTTCTAAGCAAGTCGCAAAAGTTTGGTCCTTAAAAAGAAAAAAAGGACTTAGGGAACTTATACATTTAGCTCAAGAATTAAAAAAAGAAAACTTTACCCATATTTATGATGCACACAACAACACACGATCTCGATTTATATCTTTGTGGTTGGTCGGACCTTTTCAGATTTTTTCTTTATTTAATAATATTAAATTTATTCGAAGATCTCAATTTCGCTGGAAACGATTTTTACTTTTTAACTTTCATATCTCGCTTTACCCAAAACCATTCACGCTCCAATTTGCCCTGCTTGAACCTTTGAGCCCATGGGGAATTTCTTCCACTCCTCCAGAAGCTCCACTTTTTCAAGTTCCCAAAAAGGCTTCTGATAAAATCAAACCCCTTTTGAAACGTGAATCTCAAAATTTAATTGCCCTTTCCCCCTCGGCCTCCTACTCCCTAAAACGCTGGCCAAAAGAGCACTGGATAAAATTGATTGAACAATTTCCTGATGCTTATTTTTATTTATTAGGTGGCCCAGAAGATACGTTTATCGCAGAGATCTGTTCTCCCTATCCGGATCGAACCAAAAATTTTGCGGGTCAATTGTCTTATCTTGAAAGCGCAGCAGTTATTAATGAGTGTGATCTATTGATTTCAAATGATACGGGATTAATGCATGTGGCGGAACAATTGGATAAGCCTTGTATTGCACTTATGGGCCCTGCCCCTTTTGGATTTCCTGTTCGCAAAAAAACAAAAGTTCTGGAGCTAGAGCTGGAGTGTCGTCCTTGTAGTAAGCACGGACAAGGCCCCTGTACAAATTCTGTTTTTCAAAAATGTTTAGTTGAGATTTCACCAGAAATGGTTTCTCAAGAAATTCATAAAATCCTTAAAGGAATTAAATCATGACGAACTCCAAAAAATCCATGCCTTTGAATCAAAGAGCACATAAGGAGCGCCTCATTCATTTTATTTTTTTATCTATTTACAATTATTTTTTAATACCATTGGCTCAATGTTTACTGCCCCTTGTTTCTTTATTTATCCCCAAAGTTAAAGAAATCTCGCGCCAACAAAAAAATATTTGGGAGCGTTTAGATCCCCAACTTTTAAAACTAAAACCTGGCCCCCGCCTATGGTTTCATGTGTCTTCTGCCGGTGAATTTCTACAAGCAAAACCCGTTATTGAGTCTTTAAAAAAACTTCGACCGGAGCTTCAAATACTTCTCACTTATGTTTCCCCCTCTGCCACCAAGTGGGTGCAAAACTTTTCAGAGGCAGACCTCATTGAGTTTTATCCCTTTGATTCTAAAAAAAATGTACGCCGCCTTTTAGACCTTTTCAAACCTCAGGCCGTAGTTTTGGTCAAGTTTGATTTATGGCCTAATCTTATTGTTGAAACTTCAAAGCGAAAGATTCCAAGTCTACTGATTTCAGCAACACTTACAGAAACCTCGAAGCGATTTAGCAACACTTTAGCGCGTTGGTTTTTTAAATCGATTTATGATCATTTGTCTCGCATCCTCACCGTTTCAGAAAAAGACGCTCAGCTTTTTCTGATTACGAATCCCCATCATCAAGGTATTTCTGTTTGTGGAGACACGCGAACGGACTCTGTTCTGCAGCGACAGGCTTTTTTTGCAAGCCAAGAGCTTTCGCCTTTTTTTCAAAAGTTACAAAAAATATATTATCCAATTTTAGTCGCAGGAAGTACTTGGCCCGAAGATGAAAAAATACTCACTTCGGCTTGGAAGCAGTTTATTTTGAAAATCAAACCCTCCCACCAAGTTCAACCACTGCTTATCCTTGTCCCCCATGAACCATTAGAAAGTCATTTATTGCATATAGAATCTCTTTTGAAACAGCATCAACTTTCGTTTGTTCGATGGACCCATTGGATCAACAAAACTTCGGACACAAAACCACATGAAGATGTTCTTATCTTTAATCAAGTGGGGGGGTTGGCTCAACTTTATCGTATTTCAAATGGAGCCTATGTTGGCTCTGGAAATGGCGGAGTTCATAACACAATGGAGCCCGCGGCCTGGTCATTGCCAGTGCTTTTTAGAAACACCTATCAAAATGCCCCCGAGGCAGTGGCTTTGGTACAACAAAATATCTTTCAAGTGGTCCACACGTCCGAAGAACTTACAGAAAAGTTAAATCAAGTCCTCTTATCCGTAGACCTTCAGAACGAATTGGGATCTGCGGCCCGACAATATTTAGAAAAATCTCAAGGGGCTGCCGAAAAAAGCGCACAGCAGATCTTGCAATTATTGAACTTCTCTAATAGACCTTATTAATCCCTATTTAAAAAAGGAGAGGCTGTGCAACACTACCATCATAAATTTGAAAAAGTCCCCCGCTATATGCAAATTGAAACGACAATTATTTGCCAAGCGAGCTGTTGGTTTTGTCCTCAAAAAAAAGCGACACGAAGACCTCTAATTATGGAAATGGCTGTATTAGAAAAAATCTTAGAAGAAACAAAGGGTTTGGGAATTACCTATAGACCCTTTATTCTCAATGAACCTTTTGCCGACAAACGCATGCCCGAAATCATTAAACGTATAAAACAAGATCCAACGGCCAAGGTTGAGCTGAATTCAAATGGTGAATTAATCACTCCAGCGATAGCTGAAAAAGTTCTAGAGGCCGGCCTGGACACTCTTCGTTTCAGCATTGATGGAATTACAAAAGAAACCTTTGATGAAACTCGAGGTATCAATTTTGATCGTGTGTACAAACATGTGGGTAACTTTGTTCAAAGAGCACAAGAAACCAAAAACCCTATTAATATGGAAGTCCGCATGATCCGACTTCCTGGAACAGAATCTGAACAGATTCGTTTTAAACAATATTGGGAAGACAAGGGCGTTCCGGTCGTATTTACAGACCTCTACAGCTATCCCTGGGAAGGCCAAACAGAGGCCCCTCAAAAGCCTTGTTTGAAGATCCTAGATGAGACCTTCGTCTATGTCGATGGTCGAGTCACTTTGTGTTGCTGGGACTCTGCCGAGCGGGCCGTTGTGGGAGATGTAAAAACAGAAAACATTATCGATATTTGGAACGGTCAACGACTCAAGGCCTATCGTGATCTTTTAGCGGTTGGTAACAGAGAAGCGATTCATTTATGTTCACGATGTGATGCTTATAAAAACTTAGACTTTTCAAAAATTCAAGGTAAAGACGGCAGCAAAGTGATTGACCTCTGATTTGAAGAGTTCGATGATATTCATGAGATTAACTTTAAACGAGGTTCACCATGAATAACTTAAGCTTTTCATCCCAAAGTACATCCATTATTTCTAAATCTTTTATTGTGTTACTTTTAAGTGCCGGAATTGCGATTTCTTGTCAGCAAAAAAGCAGCACAGATCAGCCCCAAGACGCTACGGGTGCCACTACAGCAAACCTCTCAATTTCTTCAGCCAATGCGGCCAACTGGGCTGCACAGATGCACCGGCTGAGCGAGGCCATCGCTCAACTGATTCCATTTACATCGAGCACCAAGGAATTCAATAATCCAGAAAATTATGAGGCCATTAATAGATCTGTTAAAGAACTTTCCGAACTAAGTCATAAGGTTTCAGATAAAGATATGAAACCTGACAATGACCCTTCGTTAGAATTTATCTCCAATCAATTTGCTGAAGAGTTACAAAGAGCGAGCGAGTCTTTAAAAATGGGACATCGTGATTACGCTCGTCATTTGCTCAGAAATTCGACCTCTTATTGTATTCAATGTCACACCCGAAATGAGTCTGGACCCAACTTTTCATCAGGGCGGATTGACTCTGTTGTACAAGCGCTCTCCCCGTTAGAAAAAGGTGAGTATTATGCAGCTACTCGACAATTTGATAAATCTTTTGAATCTTTAAAATCAGTTTTAATGAGCCCTCCAGACCAGAAAACAAATGTTTTAACCTGGGACCGCGCCGCTCGTTATGCTCTTGCCATTGCTGTTCGATTTCAAAACAACGTAGACCATGCTTTAGAAATTAGTGATCTCATCATAAAGTCCTCACAAGCTCCCACATTTTTAAAAGATGATGCAAAACACTGGAAGAAATCTCTTTTAGAGTGGAAAAAAGAATCTAAAAAGACTGACACCACGACTTTTGAATTTGCCAAAAGCCTTATTGCCAACGCCCAAAAAATTCAAAAATACACAACAGATCATGGAGCTGATGTCTATTACCTTCGCGCCACATCGACTTTACATAAACTACTTGCTCAAAATATCAGCGGTCCGAAAAAATCAGAGCTTCTTTACCAAATGGGACTCAGTTACGATGCCCTCAGGGATCTAAACTTTTGGACACTTCATGAGCAGTACTATGAGTCTTGCATTCGAAACACTCCTCATACATCTATCGCCGTTGAGTGTTTTAAAAAGTACGAAGAAAGTATATTTTTTGGATTCTCAGGGAGTGCTGGGTATTCCCTTCCCGCAGATATTCAGCTGAAACTTTCCGAGCTTCGAGGCCTCGCCATTAAGAAGTAATACCAATTCCATTTTTTTTGTAGACCTTCGTAAACTGCGTCGTTGTCTTGTGTGACTCATAACTATTACTTTTAAAAGTGATGGTCTTTACCCATTAAATTACCTATTAAGAAAACATTACCTATTAACTAAATTTTTTTCCAGAAAGCATCTTTTCCTCGGCCTAAACATTCAATTTTACCATTCTTTTTGAGATCTTTTAAAACCTTTCGAATCATATCAATACTTGTTGCGGGGCAGGACTTTTGCAAATCAGCAACCGAAAATTTTCCAAGCTGCTTCTCTATTGCCGTCATTATTGATTCAGTCTTGCTTCCTTTTGGTGTTTGAGTCTCTCCCACTCGTCCTTCAAACTCTTTGTATGCCGTTTTGAAAATCGATAAAATATAATTGATAAAGGGCCATGGATCGTGCTTTCCTTCATGCCATCCTTGAGAACTTTGCTCTAAAGTTTCATAATAACGCTCTTTAGTTTCTTCGATAATTTTTTCTAAGCTGATGTAGCGACCAACCTCAAATCCTAGGTGATAAGATTGAAGAAGAAGGAGTAAGCGAGAAACTCTTCCATTTCCATCTCTAAAAGGATGAATGCAAAGAAAATCCAAATTGAATGCCGCCAATAAAACGAGTGGAGGTACCACGTGCTTATCTTTTAATAAATCATTCCAAAGTGTAAGCAGCTGTTTCATAGAAGATGCCGTCTCAATAGCTGTTACGGTTTTAAATCGAACTCGCTCTCTCCCGTCTGGATATTTTTCTATAATATCCCCATCTTTTTCTTTATAGAGTCCTGCATCCCATATTTCTCCACGTGTGAGGGCATGGATTTTTTGTATCGTCACTTCTGTGAGAGAGAGATCTTTATAATTTTCATGAATAAGTGTTAAGGCCTGTTTATATCCAGCAATTTCTTCTTCATTACGATCTTTGTAGTGGCTACGTTTACCAAAAACAACTGTCCCGATTCTCTTATGTTCAATTTCAACGCCTTCCATTCTATTTGAGGAAATTGAGCTTTCGATAATTGCATGCTCTTTAAGTGATTTTAATTTTTGCGGAGCTTGGTGAGTATACAGATCTTGCTTCCCTCGATATTCTGCAAGTTCTGAAAGATACCAGGATGTTGTTGTGGAAATGGATTCAAGATTTTTAGAAAATGTGAATAGTGTTGTCATTTTATTTATTATTTCCTCATTGTTTTTCATGGCTTTCAATATAATAATGTTTGCCTATGCAAAAAAATATTAACTCCTGTGGGCTTTGACCAGGAGGAATAGGTATTTAGGATTCGTTCTGAACGAGGGCGGTCAGCGCCGTTTGGCGTTGACGATGGTCCACCTGGCGGATGGCCATAGAGAAAGCCTTGCGGCTTCCGACAAAGATCGCTAGTTTTTTGGCTCGAGTCAGTCCGGTGTAAATCAAATTTCGAAAAAGCATATTAAAATGCTGAGTCATCACTGGAATAATGACAGCTTCAAATTCACTGCCTTGAGATTTATGAATGGTAATAGCATAAGCTAATGAAAGGTCTAAAAGATCTTCTCGGCTAAAAGAAATCTCTCGAGCACTATTGCCAATAATAGCAGACTCTCCAAACTGAACCTGTATGGATCCTTCTTCTGTATCAATTTCAAGAATTCGCCCAATGTCCCCATTAAATACACCCAGGTCATAATTATTGCGGGTTTGAATAACACGATCCCCCACCCGATAGATTTTCTCGCCTAAGCGGTACTCCTTTTTTCCTGGAGAAGGTGGATTCTGCGCCTCTTGTAGAACCGCATTTAAGTTGACCGTACCAAGGGTTCCTCGCACTTGGGGCGTAAGAACCTGAATCTCAACCTGCGGACCCAGCCATTCCCGAAGGGTTTTAGTGTACAATCGAACCACACTATCTACTGCCGTTAATCCAAAATGAAGTGAAGACCAAGGATGAACGTTTTTAATCACCTCAAATAACTCAGAAACCTGACTTTGTGTTTGATTTAGCTTCACCAAATCCACATGCTGAAATTTCTGTGGGATTTTTAAAATAAACTCGGTGGGTTTAGAATCCCCCTCTTCCAAATAACATCGTTCCACTTGAACTTGATCCCCTTCGGACTTAATCAACCCCAACCATTTTTTTTCATTTTCAAACCACTGAGGCTCCCCGGTTTTTACAGCTGTTTGCAGAACAGATTTTGCTTTTTGAATAAAGCGAACTTGCTCTTGAGTGGCCTCATCGCTATCTAAAAAAAGACAATCTATGCCTTCTGAAAAAGCTTTGGGATGAGCGAGTGGGGATTCAATTTTAGGAGTGGTTCCCGCATTGATGGTATGGGCAAATCGAATGATTGACGATTTCTCAGCCTGACGAAAAATTTGAGTTAACCGGTAATGAGGAACTTTGGGGGATTGTAAAAGGTCAAAAAGAACGTTACCGGCCCCGACCGAAGGCAATTGATCTGGATCTCCAATAAATAAAACCTGACAGTGTGAAGGTACGGCTTTCAATACGCTAGCGGCTAAGGAGATATCCAACATCGAACATTCATCCACAATTAAAAAATCAGCCATCAAGGGCTCTTCTTCATTTTTTTTAAAAGAACCCATTTGAGGGGTCCACTCTAATAAACGATGGAGTGTTTTAGCTTCCATTCCAATGACCTCGGTCATGCGTTGAGAAGCTCGGCCCGTGGGCGCGGCTAATAAAACAGTTTTTTTCATCGCCAATAAAAGTTTTACGAGAACCTTTGTGGTTGTGGTTTTTCCACAGCCGGGTCCCCCCGTTAAAATCGAAAAGTTTTGTTTTGAAATACCCACCACAGCGGCTTGCTGCTCAGGACTGAGACTCATTTGTTGTTTTTCACAATACTTAGAAACCCATTGAGTTATTTTTTCAACATCTTGAGTGTGTGGCACTTGAATTAATTTTTTAACTTTTTGAGCACAAATTAACTCATCATAAAAAAGTGTTTTAGAGTAATAAGCCGTAACCTTGACCGGGTTATTAAGAATTCTCATTTGAATTTCTTTTTTAGAATAAAGTGAAATTAATATATCCAGTATATTTTGATCTAAATCGGGCTCGCTCAAAAGTTGAGTGGTCTGTTCGCAAATTTGAGCTTCTGTAAGATAACAATGCCCCTGTTCACGACTGGCTGACAGAACATGTTTGATGCCCGCTTCAATTCGAAAAGTTCCACGCTTTTCAAATCCCATTTTTAAAGCAATACGATCGGCTGAAAAAAAACCAATTCCATAAATATCTCTAGCTAAACAATAGGGATTTTCACTAATCTTTGAAATGGATTTATCACCATAGGTTTTAAATATTTTGACAGCAAATAAAGTGCTAATTCCATAACCCTGCAAAAAAAGCATCACATCTCGAATCGCCTTATGCTCCTCCCAGGAAAGTTTGATCATCTCAAGTTTTTTAGAGGCAATACCGGGGACGTGCATCAGTTCATTTATATTTTTTTCAAAAACCTCCATCGTTCGATCTTGAAAATGTTTAACTATTTTTTTGGCAATAACAGGACCAACACCTTTTATCAGTCCCGAACCTAAATATTTTTCAAGAGCTGCTGAAGAGGCTGGCTTTTTCTCTAAGGCCGACTGCGCCTTAAATTGGTGTCCATGCTTTGGATGTTGTACCCAGTTTCCAAAAAACTCCATCGTAGCTCCAGCAAAGACCTTGGACTGATGAATTAACACCGTGGTTAAGCGCTCGGGCTCACGAAACGTAGATACCTTTAAAACAGACCAGCCATTTTCAGAATTATGATAAGTAACCCTTTCGACAATTCCCGTAACCTTTTCTTGATTTACCTGGTTTTCTAGAGCTGACGGATTTTGGATCTTCAAATTTTATCCCCTCTTTGTAATGTCACTTCTTTAATAAAAGGTCTCTATTGCATTGTAAACACATTAATCGTTGATTTTTTTTCCTTCGTCGACCATAATGTCCTGTTTCCGAAACCTTCAGGGAGGTCTTCCATTTCAAATCTCATTGAGCGACTCGAGAAGTATTTTAATCCCACCATTCAAGTGCGTGGTTATGAGTATTTTAAATACTCATTGGCCGAATTTCTAGGAGCCAACGAAACTTCTAAAGGAACAGAGGCCCTTTATAAAGTCCATGGCGGTGGCGCTTATGATGTGACGCTGGTCAACTTAAAGGATGGAAATGTTGGTGTTTCTTGCACCTGCGCTTACTTTGAAAATGGCAATTATTGCAAACATATATGGGCGGCAGCACTTCAGGGCGATAAAGATAATATTTTTAAATATAAAAAGCTAACAACTTGGGAAGATTTTTTTAAAACCCTCCCACCACCGGCCGCAAAAAATGTCAAAACAACTTCAGAGACGACGACTCAAAATGGTCCCAGTAAAAAAAGACCACGCCATGGAATTTATGTGATTGATATCACGGCCTCTATCAATGCTCGCAAATGGACTCTTACTTTTTATGCTCAAGAGCAGCTTCAAAATGGAACCTTAAGTAAAATTAAAAAACTGGATCTTAACCAAGATCATATCCAATATTATCCAGAAGCTTTAGATAAAAAAGCATTGTGGTTTTTTTTAGGACGTCGATCCACAAATCATTATTACAATTTTTATTCATCCACAATCAGCAGTATTTACCTGGATGGCCTTTCGGAAGTACCAATACTTCAAGAATTATCCGCGCAAGAAAAACTTTATTTTGAAGAGTCTTTTGCTCCCCTCGAGCCTTTAAAATTTATAAATAAAGAACTTTTTTTTCATCTCCGTCTCGTTGAGCAAGATCAGGATTATGTTTTATCTCCCTATTTTGAAGTGGTGGATTCTACCATGGAAACGGCAACAAACTTTACCACCAAGTCAACGACCGTTACCACAAGTTTTGAAGCCTCAACAGAACTCTCTAATGAATCCCAAACCTCACCAACCTTAACTGCGGCTTCACTTAAAAATGAAATTCCATTTTTTTCGAATTATCTCTTTATTAAACCTTTTATTTATTTTGAAAAGTCTTGGATGGTGGCTCACCTAGAAGATTATGCAAGTTGGTTGGATCTTTTTAAGCTTAATGAATCTTTGCGCATCCCCAAAGCGGATATTCATTCTTTTTTAAATACATTTTTTGCATTAGAAAAAAAACCTGCGATTGATTTACCTGAATCGATTTCAAACACTCGAATTAAAGAGTACTCAAAAGTGCGTTTTTTAATTCAGCAGACGGCAAACTCTAAAGAGTACCATGGAGATCTACAATTTCTTTATGGAAATGAATTTGTTTCTATTTCAATGGAACAACAGCAGTTTTTTAATTTATCCGAAAAACAAATTTTTGAACGCAATCTGGTTCAAGAGCTCTCGATTTATAACCAATTGATAGGAAGTCACTCTGAACTTTACTCGAATGAAGACAAGACCTTTTATTTTCACTCCAATTCACTGAGTGAAATTGTTGAAACATTGTTCTCTCTTGGCTTAGAAGTTCAACTCTTCAATAAGCGCATTCAAAAGGCGGGTAATTATAAATCCACAATCTCTACAGGGGTGAATTGGTTTGATCTCAATGTGCAGTTTGAGTTTGATCAAAAAAATCTAATGAACCTTCCGCAACTTTTACATAACTTACAAACCGGAGAGCGGTTTGTAACCTTGGCGGATGGCAGTATTGGTTTTTTAAGCCAAGAATGGTTAAAAAAGTTTAAACACTTGGCCCAAGCCGGCTCTATCCATGGAGATCAACTGAGGCTGACAAAAGTTCAAGCGCTATTTCTATCCTCTGATTTAGCAGAAGATCCACATCTTCAATCGGACCAGAAGTTTAAAACATTTCACAATATGATTGCCAGTTTAACTCATATAAAAGAAACTACACCGTCTTCCTTGTTTCACGGACAGTTAAGGTCTTATCAAAAAGTGGGACTTTCCTGGTTAAAAGAAATGTCTGAATTAGGGATAGGATCTATTCTAGCTGACGATATGGGTCTTGGTAAAACAATTCAAATTTTAGCCTTGCTTGCCGATCAGAATCGCCCTAAGGCTTTGATATTAGCTCCTAAAAGTTTGATCTATAATTGGATCAATGAGGGACAAAAATTTACGCCTCACTTAAAATTTCATAATCATACAGGAACGGAGCGCCACGCCCACAGCGCAAAACTAGATTTAGCTCAAGCGGATGTGATTGTTACGACTTATCACACCTTTCGATTGGACTTAGATTTTTTTAAAGAAATTAATTTTGATTTTTTTATTCTTGATGAAGCCCATTACGTTAAAAATGCGGAGTCTCAAGCCTATATGGCCTGTCGCCTTGTGAATGCAAAGTATAAGATTGCGCTCACGGGAACGCCTGTTGAAAATTCTATTTCTGATCTTTTCTCAATTCTTTCTATTGTCACTCCTGGATTAATTTCAGACCGTTTGGCGAAGCGCTATGCGAACGAACGAGACCCTGAAGAGATTCGACATCTTTCAAAGTCCTTATCTCCTTTTATTTTACGTCGTACTAAAGATAAAGTTCTTAAAGATCTACCTGAAAAATCTGAGCAAGTTTTATATTGTGATCTTTCTAAAGAAGAAATGGCAAAATACAAAGAACTTAAAGAGTATTACTGGGGACAACTTTCTGGAAAAATAGAATCTAAGGGTTTTTCTCGATCTAAAATTGAAATTTTAGAGGCCTTACTGCGTTTACGTCAGGCGTCCTGTCACCCTGGACTTTTAAATAAAAACCTCACTACGGCCTCTTCTGCTAAGTTTGATGTCTTACTTGAACAATTAAAAATGGTTATTGATGATGGCCACAAGGCTCTGATTTTTTCTCAATTTACAAGTTTACTTAAACTTTTGGAAATCCATCTTAAGGATTCAAAAATTACCTATGAATATTTAGATGGAAAAACCAATGACCGCCAAGAACGAGTTGAAAACTTTCAACAAAATGCGGATGTACAAGTGTTTTTGATCAGCCTTAAAGCGGGAGGGGTTGGACTTAACCTAACTGCTGCTGAGTATGTATTTATTCTGGATCCTTGGTGGAACCCCGCGGCTGAGAGTCAGGCCATTGACCGCGCACACCGCATTGGACAAAGCAAAAAGGTCTTTGCCTATAAAATCATCGCCAAAGAAACCGTTGAAGAAAAAATCCTAGCCCTTCAAGAGTCCAAAAAGTCCCTCGCCCAAGCCGTGATTTCTACAAACGAAAAAAGTTTCTTAAAATCATTAAACTTTGACGACTTAAAAGAACTTTTTAATTAGACAGATAAATTTTATCTAGTCGTTAAATTGTTTTTCTAGACATTTAAAAGATCAGAAAGTACAAGCATTGAATGAAGGTTATCGAACATATATCCAATACAAAAAATCCAGAATTTAGTTACGAGATTGTTCCTCCGGCGCGAGGACGATCCATAAAAGATATTACTGAAGTGGTTAAAAAACTTGCCCCTTTTAATCCTCCATGGATTGATGTCACAAGTCACTCTTCAACGGCGCAGTTTTTTGAAAACGAAGACGGCAGTATTAATAAACGTACTTTTCGAAAACGCCCCGGGACAATGGGAATTTGTGGAGTTATTCAAAACCGTTTCAAAATCGATACTGTGGCTCATGTTTTATGCCAGGGATTTACTCGCGAAGAGACCGAAGATGCATTGATTGAACTTCATTTTTTGGGTGTTCACAATGCACTCGCCCTTCGCGGCGATCATCCCAACTTTACAAAAGAAGTTTCTAAACATAGATCCGTGAATAATTACGCCGCAGATCTTGTAGAGCAACTGGTAGACTTAAAAAAGGGAAAGTTTTTAGATCATATCGAAGACACAGCTCCTTTAGATTTTTGTATTGGCGTTGCCGGTTATCCTGAAAAACATTTTGAAGCTCCGAGCTTGAAACAAGATATTTCCTATCTTAAGAAAAAGGTAGATGCCGGGGCTGAGTATATCGTTACGCAAATGTTTTTTGATAATCAAAAATTTTTGAATTTTGTCGATCTTTGCCGACAAGAGGGCATTCAAGTTCCGATCATTCCAGGCATTAAAGTTATAAAATCTGCAAAACAATTAAAGACTTTACCAAAAGCATTTTATATTGATCTACCTGATGATCTCGTTGAAGAATTCGAAGCCAATCCTCAGCATGAAGTCGAAATCGGAAAAAATTGGGCCGTAAAACAAATCGAGGAACTTCTCATGGAAGGCCATCTGAATGTCCATTTTTATGTTTTAAATGATTCTGATACTATTTCAGAGATCGTCTCTCGCTTTAAAAAATAGGTTTTAATTTCTTTTATCATTTACTTTGTATATACATGTGTATACAGAGTAAAGGGTTAGCCTCTCTTCTTTGATTATATCCGCTCTTTTAGCCCATAGTTGTTCTTAACAATCCCCAAAAACAGTGCCAAGCTTTATTCTGTTTTAATTCAATCTCACTTTATTTTGTCCGAAAATCTGCCGTTTTAATGCACTTAGACTATGGCGCACCCTGCTTTGCTATAAAAAGCATTATTTTGTAATTTTATTAAATGAATAAAATTAATCCAAACCGATGGAAACAGAGGTTTTCTAATTTTCAATCGGCTCTTGTTGAACTCACCGAGGCTGTGCAAAAAGAAAATCTCAATAAGTTAGAAAAACAAGGGATGATTAAAGCCTTTGAATATACCTTTGAACTGGGGTGGAAAACACTTCAGGATTATATTCAATCTTTAGGAATTAAAGATATCGTAGGTCCAAGGCCCGTCCTCATGGAAGCTTTCAAAATGGGACTTCTTTCTGAGCGGGAAAAATGGATGGAGCTTTTAGAAGACAGAAATCAAACTTCCCATGTGTACAATAAAGAAGTGGCAGAAAGTATATCAAATGATATTAAACACTCTCACTACCACTTATTAAAAAAATTAGAAGAAACTTTAAAAAGTAAATGAAAAATTAAATATGAAACCTGGTAAATTTGGATTATCTGAAATTGCTTATAATAACTTAAAACATTTATTAATTTCATTTTCTGATTTTTCTAAAGTCAAAGTTTTTGGATCAAGAGCCATCGGAACTTATAAAGAAGGATCTGACATTGATCTTGTTGTTTATGGAGACAAGATCACACCCGATTTGATTCGCACTTTTAAAATCAAATATGAAGATCTCAATTTGCCATATTTCATAGATATCCTTCAATATGAAACCATTGATAATACGGCCCTAAAGGCTCATATTGATCAGTTTTCAATAGACTTTTATTAAGGGGTTTTCTTAAAACTCTTTCTAGCAAGGATTTAATTTCTTGGCAGATCCGCAGACCTATGGCACACTTCCGCCAAATATGAATCAACTTCACAAAAACCACCCCACACTAAAACATCCTGTACGGATTGAACTTGAAACTTTATTAAAAGAAAAAATTCTTTTTTTAGATGGAGCCATGGGCTCGATGATCCAGCTTCAAAAGCTTACTGAATCCGATTATCGTGGAGAAAAATTTAAAAATCATCCCAGCCCCCTCAAAGGCAACAACGATCTTTTGGTCTACACTCGTCCGGATGTGATTACTCAAATTCATCAACAATATCTAGAGGCCGGTGCTGACATTATCGAAACAAATACTTTTAATGCGACATCTATTTCTCAGGCTGATTATGGCTTGAGTTCCATTGCCTATGATTTAAATAAAACAGCAGCACGTTTGGCTGTGCAGGCTTCAACTGAACATTTACAAAAAACAGGAAAACGAACTTATGTGGCGGGCGCCATGGGTCCGACGAACAAAACCGCATCACTTTCTCGTGATGTCAGTAATCCCGGTTTTCGTGATGTGACTTTTGATGATTTAAAAATGGCCTATAAAGAACAAGCCATAGGACTTTTAGATGGCGGGGTTGATCTTTTGTTGCCAGAAACAACCTTTGACACTTTAAATTTAAAAGCCTGTCTTTTTGCTATTGATGAAATTCAAGAAGAACGAAGGGTTCAACTGCCACTGATGATTTCGGTGACGATTACAGATATGTCAGGGCGCACGCTCAGCGGACAGACCATCGAGGCCTTTTGGAATAGCATTCGTCATGCAAAACCTTTGAGTGTTGGAATCAATTGCGCCTTTGGTGCCGAACAAATGCGCCCCTTTGTGCAAGAACTTTCCCGAGTGGCTCAATGTGCTGTGAGCTGCTACCCCAACGCTGGGCTTCCGAATCCTCTCAGTCCCACAGGGTATGATGAGACTCCGGAGTCTTTAGCCAATGAAATTCAGAAAATGGCCCATGATGGATCTTTAAATGTTATTGGAGGCTGTTGCGGGACGACTCCTGCCCATATCAAGGCCATTGTAGAAAAATTAAAATCCATGCCTCCACGCCCTATCAACTTGAAAAGTAATAATAGTACGGCTCCCTCCGCAAAAAAAGAAACCAGCCTGCGTTTAAGTGGTCTTGAACCACTTAATATTTCTCATGATGATGAAAATCGTTTTACTCTTGTTGGCGAAAGAACCAATGTGACGGGCTCACCGAAATTTGCTCGCTTGATCAGGGAAAATAAACTTGAAGAAAGTTTATCCGTCGCCCGAGAGCAAATCGAAAATGGAGCAACCATTATCGATATTAATTTTGATGAGGGGTTATTAGATAGCGCGGATATTATGCAAAAGTTTTTAAACTTAGCGGCCGCTGAGCCCGACATTGTTAAAGTTCCCTTTATGTTGGACTCTTCAAAATGGGAAGTTCTTGAGGCGGGTCTGAAATGTGTCCAGGGAAAACCCATCGTGAATTCGATTTCTCTCAAAGATGGAGAAGAGGCCTTTCTTCAAAAGGCGAAACTCATTCAGCGCTATGGCGCAGCCGTTGTCGTAATGGCTTTTGATGAAAAAGGTCAAGCCGTCACCACTGAAGAAAAAGTTTCGATTTGTGAAAGAGCCTATCGATTGCTTGTGGACCGCTTGGATTTTGATCCCCATGATATTATTTTTGACGCCAATATTTTAACTGTGGCTACGGGGATTGAGGAACACAACCCCTACGCAATGAATTTTATCAACGCCATTCGTGAGATAAAATTACGATGCCCCGGAGTGTTTACTTCTGGCGGTGTCAGCAATTTAAGTTTTAGTTTTCGGGGTAATAAAACTTTGCGCGAAGCCATGCATAGCGTGTTTTTGTATCACGCCCTGCGTGCGGGGTTAGATATGGGGATTGTGAATTCCGCCCTGCTTGAAGTTTATGAAGAGATCCCACTAGATCTTCGACAAAAGGTAGAGGCTGTGATTTTAAACTCTTCTCCTAGCGCCAGTGAAGAACTTTTAAACTTTGCCCAAAAATATCAAAATCAATCCAGTGGATCTAGGGACGCTCAAGAAGCCTCTAAAGAACTTTCTAAAGAAATACCAAAAGAAAATCAGTGGCGTCATGATAGTCTTGAGCGGCGCATGGCCCATGCTTTAGTAAAGGGAATTGACTCTCATATTGTTGAAGACACCGAAGAGGCTCGTCAAAAACTTGGCAGCCCGTTAAAGGTCATTGAGGGGCCCCTGATGGACGGCATGAAAGAAGTCGGCGTCTTGTTTGGCTCGGGAAAAATGTTTCTTCCTCAGGTGGTTAAAAGCGCTCGAGTGATGAAAAAGGCCGTGGCTTATCTTGAGCCCTTTATGGAAGAAGAAAAAAAGGGTTTAGGAGCGATGCAATCGGCTGGAACTTTTGTGATCGCGACCGTTAAAGGGGACGTGCATGATATTGGTAAAAATATTGTGGGTGTCGTATTGGGTTGCAATGGATATAAAGTGATTGATCTCGGTGTGATGGTGCCTGCCAATAAAATTCTCGAAGCCGTTCGACAGCATAAGGCGGACCTCTTGGGTTTAAGTGGTTTGATTACACCTTCATTGGATGAAATGGCTTTTGTTTTAAATGAATTGAACAAAGAAAACTTTTCGATTCCGGTTCTGATTGGAGGAGCCACAACCAGCCGTGTTCATACAGCTGTAAAGTTGGATCCACTGTATCCTCATCCGGTTTCCTATGTGGCGGATGCGAGTTTGGTTGTCGAAGCTTGCTCTTCGCTTTTACGAGCTGAAAATCCACAGGCCGTCCAGTCCCAAATGAAAGCAGAATCTCTAAAAATTCGAGAGTCTTATTTAGCAAGTGTTACCAGTGCCGAAGTAACACCTCTGGCAGAGGCCCGTAAGAATAAATTTTTCTGTGACTGGAAAACTGTTGAAATCGCAAAGCCTACATTTTTAGGAGTGCGTGAATTTTCCGTTTCTTTAGAAGAGCTTGTGGACTATATGGATTGGAGTCCTTTCTTTTGGGCTTGGGAGCTTAAGGGAGTTTATCCCAACATTTTAAAATCAGAAAAATATGGAGCCGAGGCGACGACCCTCTTTATGGATGCCC
>DAIRER010000237.1:0-4108 GCA_036795495.1 Pseudobdellovibrionaceae bacterium
AAGAAGTAAAAATTGAAAAAATAAATAATAAATTTAATTTTTTACGATTTGTTTTATAATTCATTTTCTCTCCATGAAAATGCCGTTGAACATCAATCCACTAGAATCGTTTACTTTATCGGTTTGATTTATAGAAAGTTTAGGCTAGAATGGGCTCAAAGACAAAGGTCCGTAACACAATGAAAACTTCTGAAAAATGAATATAAAACCCATCAACCAATATGAATTGCAGCATTTAATTGATTTTATCCGTCATAAAGCTCAGGGTGCTCAACTGCAAGAGGTCTACAATTCCGCTGAAGGTTTAATTTTAAAACTTTATATTCATCATCAAATTATAAATCTTTTAGTTTCATTAGAGACCCAACACCCCATTATATTTCTTTTTAATAACGAAGAATATAATTTTAAAAAAATTGGCCCCAAACCCATTACCTTATTTTTAAAAGCCCATGCTAAAAACTTTTTATTTGATTCCATCGAAATACGTCAGGACCTTGGACGAGTTGTCGATCTTATTTTTAAAAAAGGTGAGAATAAGGTTTATTTGCTTTTGAGTTTAATACCTAAACAACCCAATTTAATTATTACAAGTTTAGATAAAAAAATTTCTTGGAATAAAGAGCGACCCTTAACCCCTCAAAACTTAAACAAATTTTCTGAGTCCACATTATTAACTTCAAACTGTCGAAGCCCCAATGAATTAAAAGAACAATGGTTAGATATATTAAAACCAGGATCTAAATCAGATCTAGAAACAAACAGTACCTCAAAAACAAATGAAGAATCTCAATGGGAAAATAATTTATATAAACAAATCGAAAAAAAATCCTCAGCCTTAGAAAAGCTTAATACCTCAATTTTTGAATTAAATCCCGAGCCCTGGTTTCAGATAGGTGAACTATTAAAATACAAGACCATGAAGGATTTAATCCCTGACTGGTCCAAGTATTTAAATCCTCACCACATACTCTCCGAAAATATGAAAAATACTTTTTCAAAAGCTAAGCAAATTCAATCTAAAAAAGAGGCTTCTCTTCGTCGTTTAGAAGTTCTAAAATCAGAAGTGGATGAACTAAAAAAAATACTTCATGATGGATTTGAAAACTCTAAAAATTTAAAACATTTAAATTCTAAAAATCCCATCCAAAAATTTTACGAAAAAAACTCTAAATCAGATTCTATTAAATTTAGAAAACTTGAAATTAACAATGAGTCCTATGCCTGCATGGGCAAATCGGCCAAGGACAATCTAGCACTACTCAGAAAAGCCCATGCCTGGGATATCTGGCTGCATTTTAAAGATTATCCTGGTGCCCATGGACTTATATTTTCAAATAAAAACACCCCCGTTTCAGAAAGCTCCATACTTAAAGTCGCACAATGGTTGGCTCTAGAATCTATTCGCACAAAAGAAAAATTAAAGAACCAGGACCTTGAAATCGTCTACACTCAGTGCCGATTTGTTAAGCCGATTAAGGGGGATAAGTTGGGCCGTGTGCAATTTCAAAATCAAAAGGTCCTGAAGATTAAAGTCTAGACTCATCTTTTTGATTTTTTTTTATTAGAATATCAACATGAGCAAAGATAAAAGTGAATTTGACAAACAACCTGATCAATTTTTTTTTGAAAAAATTGACAATCAAAAAGAAAGAGATTCTCTTTTTGATTTATTAACCTACGAACGAAAAAATGTTTTGATCAAATCCCCTACTGGGTATTTTTCTTCACCTTTAAGTTTTACGAATCCCCCACAAACATTTACACTTCAAGACAAACCCGATCCAAATATTGGAACTGCATTTGAAGGGACACTGCATTTTGAATTAAGGGGTTTAAAATACTTATGTAAAGGAAAGTTTTATTCCAGACTTTCCACCATGAAGGTGGATATTGAAGAGCTATACTATGTCCAAAGAAGAAATAGTTTTAGAGTCATTATCCCTGAATCCAATAAAATCTTGTTTCAAATCGAGACCCTGAATGGGCGACTTTCAAAAAACAAATGCCGTGTGTTGGACCTAAGCTCTAAAGGAATAAAACTCCAGTTCAAAGAGAAAATAGACAAAGGAGATGTCATTACAGGGTTTTTAATCCATCCTGAAACAGCGCCTACAATTCTAAAAGGCACAGCAAAACACATTGTATCTGACGCGAAGGATAAAAACTCTTTCAAAGTTGGGATTGAGTTTGTGGAGCAGTCCAAAGAATCAGAAAATTTTCTTTTTTTATACACTTTGGACTTATATCGAAAAATTTACCGCCGAAAAGATCTTTAAAGGGACTTAAATAATGGAAGATAAAAATTTTAAACCGGTTCACTATTTTCAACTCTTCATGATTTTTGTTGGCTTTTGTATCATCATGGCCGTCGCTGAAATATATTTATATTAGACCTCTTTCATAGATGCCTAATAGTTTAATGCACTTCCAAATGTGGTCCAACTTTCACATCGAACCACTCAAAGTGCCCCCAGTTTTGCTCACCCAATACAGATTCTTTCCACATCCCATCCCATTCTCTCATCATAGTGGTAAAGGCTTCTTGCCGTGCCTGTCCATAATCAGGATCATTGAACCAAGTCCATAGATCGTTAAATGGTTTATTAAACAGGGCTGACCATCTGTAAGACTGAATTTGATAAATACGATGCTCTGGTGGCAACATTTGATAGTACTGAGCCTTTGTAGTCTCATAGGTTGCTTTTAGTTTTAAGTGTCTAATGTTGAGCCGATCCAGTTCTTGAATTTTATCTGCCAACTGAAATTCAACACCATTTGCCCCCAATACTCCAGTTTCAAAGGCCTGTTCTGATCCCAAAAGTTTTATCAAAGACTCTTTTAATTTTGAGCCATTGGGGTCCTTTTGAGTCCTCGTTTGCCCATGAAGAGCTGCATTTAAACGTGCTTTTCTATAATTAGCTCGAGCCATCAAAAACTCATTTTGAGCTTTTAGAAAATGAGCAGCCATTTTTTCAAAATGCTTATGCGAATGTTCAAGTCCCCTTTTCATATAGGCATCTCTTAATGCCGGAGTCGCAAGCTTTAAGCTCTCTTCTTTAAGCTTAACTTGGAAAGCTTCTTGAGCCTCGGAGTAGCGAATGTTCGTGTCCTTAAAGACGCTCAACGTCTTTTTAAATTCTTGATACGCGTTGTAGACATTTTCAGAATCGTAAACAATAGCCGACTGACTTTCGACACTTTCTTCCGTCGGAATTTGTTCCATCACAAAGCGGATTAATTTTTCTCTTTCAATTCTTAGAGCTTTTATTTGATCCTGAAGTATTTTTTGTTGAACGGACGTTTGTTCAAGGTCCGCTTCAAGGCTTCTCATAGAAGCTAAAGTTTTTAACATTTTTGGACTGGCATCAGCTGGAGCCCAACCATCTTTCACAATAGTTTTTAAATAAGCAATGCGATCTTGAACTTGAGCTAAATTTTTATAACCATGGGGCCATTTAAAATCACGCGCGCTTTGCTCAATATGAAAATCCCATCGTGAATGAATGGCCGCAACTTGGGCATCGATGGTGTTTATAAAATGATTCAGTGAGCTTTCACCATTTCCGTGTCTTAAACGCAATGTTTCTTCATCATAATTTTGAATAATTAATTCCCATCGAGCCGCCTCTTGCCCTAATACATCTTTAGGTCGCTCAATCTTTGATATGACATAATCCAAACTTCGACCAAATTGTTGTAGATGTTTACGATGAGCCTCTTTAATTTTTTGTACGGCTGTTTCTACAGCGAGAATGCGCTCTTTTTCTCTTTTTTGTTCAGGCGTATCATTAGGCATAATTTTTTTATCTGACATTTTTCGAGTGATTTCTTCATAATATTTATCGAGATCAGATAAATCTTTGAAATTAAGGGACTTTGCTTGGGAATTTAAATCTTCACCATCTTCGCTATTTGATTTTGATTTATTCGCTTTTACGCGCACATCTGCTGCCATAAAATATTTGTAGGCCTCAGAAAAAACATCTTTTTTGTTTATTTCTTTATTCTTTACTTGAATTTGTTTTTCAACATCAGCTAATTCTTTTTGATACATATCTTCGACAAGTCTTTTCTCTTGCTCTAAAAGAATGTTTGCAATTTCATA
>DAIRER010000004.1:0-19797 GCA_036795495.1 Pseudobdellovibrionaceae bacterium
CCTATTGAAAGGGATTCTATGTCTTGAAATGTTAATCCCGAAATATGCTGCCAAAGGTCCCTCAACCCAAAAGTAGCCGTCATACTGATAAAAACAAATCCATAGGACCAATTCATTCGAAGCGCTGGGCCGATAATAAAGTCAGAGGAATTTTCTTCAACAAGACTTCCTTCATCTTTAAAAGATCGACTTACATAGGCAGCACTACCGCCAAAACCTGATGTTATATTCCCCCCCCAAAGGGTTCCTGAATTCCAGGTTTTAAAATATGAAATCTGATGGGCCGTTTGGTAGTAATAAAAATTTCTAACTCCAGAACCATTCCAAGAATATAGGGAGTCTCCTGAAGAATAACTGACCTCGAGAGCCGGAATCACTCGACCTGCCGTTAGGGAATTCATTCCAACGCCTAACTCAACCACTGCAAAGACCGTCGGGCTAAGTAATAAAATGAAAATCAAAAATAGCATTCTAGAAAATGAACAATTTTTCATATTAAATACGATAAATTATGTTCTAAATAATGCAAGAAAAAGAATCGACTTAGCCCTACCCTTGACTAAATAAACATAACTGCTATCGTCTTTAAATCGCGAAACAAAAGGGAGAACACCATGTTGTCGAATCAGACTCTGAAAAAAGTATTGGATGTGGGCTTGTCGACGGGAGCAGATTTTGCAGAGGTTTTTGCTGAAGATACATTTTCCAGTGAATTGTCATTACTGAATGGTAGCCCGAGAAAAGCCATTGTCGGTCAAATGTATGGTGCGAGTATTCGTTTGTTTTTTGGCAGTGAAACAATTTTTGTTACAACCAATGATCTCAGTGAAGCGGGCTTAACAAAGGCCGCCAAACAAGCGGCGCAAGCGCGGGGCAGTGGACGCCCGAAACAAATGGCCGAACCTTTTTCGCCAACTTCATTTGATCAAATTCATATCTATGGCTCAAAACCCTGGGAGTCCGACCGAAATGAAAAACTTAATTTTTTACAGTCTTTAGATCAGATCTCAAGAAATGAAAGTTCCCTGGTCGTTCAAGTTGAACCCCATCTTTTAGAAAAATCACAAAAAATTCAAGTGGCCAACTCGATGGGAATGTTAGGAAGCGATGAGAGAAACTACACACGCCTCTTTTTAAAAGTCTCGGTCGAAAGTGAAGGCCAAAAAGAAGAAGGCATTGAAAATGTTGGCTGGCTTGGAACCAGTGAAAATTTAGAAACTTTGGACAAAACCAGCTTTGTAAAAAAAGCAGTTTCTACTGCTTTGAAACTGCTTTCGGCTCAGTTTGCTCCGGCCGGAGAAATGCCCGTTGTTTTAGATAATGGTTTTGGTGGAGTTATTTTTCATGAGGCCTGTGGCCATGGTTTAGAAACCACAAGTGTTGCCAAAGGGGCTTCTGTATTCTGTGATCTTCTAGAAAAAAAGGTAGCCCATTCCAGCGTGACGGCCATTGATGATGGAACCATTGCCAACTCTTGGGGATCGTTAAGCATGGACGACGAAGGGCGGTTGACACAAAAAACAGTTCTAATAGAAAATGGGATTTTGAAAAGTTATCTTGTAGATGAAAAAGGAGCCCGTCAAACAGGTTACACACCCACAGGAAGTGCACGCCGACAATCTTATAAAATTGCACCAACCTCACGCATGCGCAATACCTATATCGCTCCGGGAGAGTACAGTTTAGAGCAACTCATTGGTGATATTGATTATGGTATTTATGCAAAAAAAATGGGCGGAGGATCTGTTTCCCCAGGTTCTGGTGAATTTAATTTTTCTATTGTTGAAGCCTACCTGATTAAAAATGGAAAAATTGCAGAAATTGTAAAAGGCGCGAGCCTTATCGGCAAAGGGATTGAAACCCTGGGACGGATCGAAAAAGTCGGTCGAGATCTTAAGCTGAGTGCTGGAATGTGTGGTTCTAGTAGTGGAAATATTCCTGTCACTGTTGGACAACCTCCCCTCTTAGTTTCTAAAATTTTAGTAGGAGGTCGAGCATGAATCAGGATATTGTGAGATCTACATTTAAAAATATTTGTCATCTCGCTCAAAATAAAAATGTCGAAGTTGAACTTTTGATTGAAGGAAGAGATTCCTTTTCTGCAACCTATCGAAAAAGTGAACTTGAAAAATTCAATTCAATTGCAAGTGCCGTGGCAGGGTTTCGCGTTTTATTTCAAGGTAGCACGGGATATGCCTTTACTGAAAAATTAGAATCTGAATCTCTTCTTAGAACCTATGAAATTGCCTTTGAGAACGCCCAATTTTTAGGCCAAGGAAAAGGAAAAAACCAAGGCCAAGACAAAGCACAAGACAAGACTTATCATTTAGTCCCTCCCGGCATCTATGAAAAGATGGACTTTTTATTTAATTCTGATCTTGAAACTCATTCAATAGAAGAAAAACTTGAGGTAGCAAAAATTTTGGAGTCCGAAGCTTTGGCTGTGGACGCTCGAGTGAAGACGGTTTCCTATAGTGGATTTAGTCACAGCAAAGGTTGGACCTGGATCCTCAATAGTCAGGGTATTGATGCGCAATACGAAACTAACGGCATTTCTGGTTATGCTTATTCCTTAGTCAAAGAAGGTGAACAAAGTAAAGAGCAAGGTGAATCTAAATGGACACGACACTGGGAAGAGCTCGAACCAAAGAAAATTGCTCAATTGAGTGCTCATAGAGCTTTAGAACTGTTGGGAGCCAAGTCCATACCCTCTGGAACTTACACCGTCCTCTTTGAAAATGATGTCGCTGCAAAATTATTTGAATTGGTTACTCACTATTTTTCAGCCAAAGAAGTATTTAATAAAACCTCTTGGCTTACTGGAAAACTGAATCAACCTCTTTTTTCAAGTGAACTCACTTTGATGGATGACCCCTATTATTCACTTGGATCCAACTCTCGTCCCTTTGATTCTGAGGGTTCTCCCTCTCAAAAAACGATCCTCATTGAACAAGGAATTGTGTCCTATTGGTTAGCTAACTCCGAGTACGCAGCGAAAATGAATATTCATAATACATCTCACGCAAGCCGATCCCCCACAAGTGAGCTCAGTATTGCCCCCTCCAATTTAGTCGTCAAAAAAGGTCCCTTTGCATTTGAAGATCTTTTGAAAAAAGATGAAACTATTATTTTTATCAACTCAATGAAAGGATTCCATGCCGGAGTGAAGCTCGCCACGGGTGATTTTTCAATTCAATCCTCTGGGTTTTTGTATCGCAGCGGAAAAAAAGTTCACCCAATCGAAGAGATTGTCGTCTCGGGACATTTAGTTGAAACCTTTAAAAACATCGAAGGACTCAGCGATCGATATGCCGACTCCGCCAGCTCTGTCTTTGTTCCTGATATTTTAGTCAAGGGCGTCTCTATCGCGGGTAAAGGCTAGTACCTACCCTTTGGCCGGTCCTTAAACATGACCGCGAATCCTTTCGATGAAGCCCAAGAGTGCTGGAAAAAATAAAACCGTGAGCACAGAGCCCAAAGCAAGTCCCCAGCCAATCGACAGAGCTAGGCCCATCACAAAACCATCCGCTCCCCCTATTCCATAGGCTGTCGGAAATAATCCCAATACGGTGGTGAGGGAGGTTAGAATGATAGGTCGAAGACGCGTGGAGGCCGCATCCACAAGAGCCACCTCTACGGACTTACCCTCTTTACGAAGGCTATTAAAAAAATCTATATACACAATGGCATTATTCACAATCACTCCAGCCAAAGCGACCATACCCACAACAGCCAAAAAACTGATGGGACGACCATGTAAAAATAAGGCCCAAATCGTTCCGGCCAATCCTAATGGAATAGCAGCCATCACAATTAAAGGTTGTATCAGATTTCCAAAAGTCAAAATTAATATAGAAAAAATCATAATCGCTGCAAAACCAAAGGACGCAAATAAACTTCCCATGCTCTCACGAGTGTCTTCGTCTTCGCCGCCAAAACTGATTTTATATCCTGGATATTTATTTGAAATTCCATTGATTCGAGTTTTTAGCTCCGCATTCGCTTTTGCCGCCGTCGATGTTAATAGATCGACTTGAGCAGAGACATTGATCAGTCTTTTAAATTTTTCATGTTGCACAACTAAACGAGAGGGCGCCTCATCCCGTTGAGTCAGTTGATCCAATGGAATTAATCCTCCGTTTTTAGCACCGACTAATACCTGTGCTAATTGTTTATCTTTATCTAACTTTTTTGGTTCCAATTTGACTCGCAAATTAATTTCTTCATCCAGAGTGCGCGTCGTTGTGGCGACGACTCCCGCAAAAGCCGCTCGTAAGGTTTGAGAAATATCTGATGTGCTCAACCCCACCTGACTTAATTTCGATTCATCAGGAATCACTCGAATTTCTTTTTTTCCAATCACTTCAGAATCCTCAATATCCGTTACACCTTGAATTTGTGATAATTCTTTTTTTAAATCATCCGCCATTTGTCGAATCACTTTAAAATCATCACCTAAAATATTCACAGAAACAGGTCGACCTTGTGGAGGTCCCCCTTTAACCATTTCAAATTGAATTCTCAAAGCCCCCACAGGAAGTGGAATTTTTTTTCTTAAATCTTCAACCACCTCAGAGACCCGACGAATCCTTTGATTTTCAGGAGTTAAATTCACTCTCAATTGAGCATAATGCTTCGCTCGTTTCGTTAAAGGATCATTGGGATCATTTTGTTGTATTCCAATTTGAGTTACAAAATCGGCTAATTCCTCTTTTGGAATCTCTTTTAGATAAGGCTCGACTTGCTCTACTAGTTTGATCATATCTTCAAAGCTTGCTCCCACGGGACCATCCACTCGAACAAAAAACGAATAGATTCCATCGGGTGGGAAAAGCATAAATTTCATATTTTTAGCAACCACGCCTGTGATTCCTAAAAAAACTACAAACACGCTAATGGTTTTTATTTTATTTTTAACAGTCCAAAAAATAATATTTCGATAATAAGGTAAAACACGATCATACCAATGCACCTTAGAATCTTCATTTTTTTCAAATAATCCCTTAGCTTCGGATCGCTTTAACTTTCGACCCACAATATCTTTAAAATGACCTGGAGCCACTAAAAAGGATTCTATAAGTGATATCAATAAAGGAACAATCACCATCACTGGAATCTCAAAAATAAATTTTCCAAAAATTCCGGACATAAACATCATAGGAGAAAAGGCCGCAATAGTAGTTAAAACCGAAGCCGTAACTGCAGGAACCATTTCCGCAGTTCCATCTACAATGGCTATATCTAAATCTTCACCGTTAGAAAATCGCCGATACACATTTTCCACAACAACAATGGCATCATCGACGAGCATACCCGAGACGATGATAAGCCCAATCAGACTAATCAAATTGATTGAAAACCCCATTTTGTAAAGTAAAAAAATACTTCCTAACATTGAAAATGGGATTCCCAGGGCCACGACCAAGGCCACACGAAAAGGTAAAAAGAAAGCCAATACGATCAGAACTAATAAAATTCCAACCATCATATTGCCACTCAGAATAGAAATTCTATTTTTTAAATACTGAGTAAAATCATTTACAAAACGAAAATCCACACTTGCAGGAAAATCTTTTTTTAGTTCTTCCATGCGGGACCGGACGACCTCAACCACTTTAAGAGCATCGGCTTTTTCTTTTTTTGTTATAACCATACTAAAAGAAGGTGTTCCATTGGTGCGGTAAATAATGGTTGGATCTTCTAACTTTTCAAAAACACGAGCCACATCTTTTATTTGAACTCCATAACCATCAAAATTGGATCGCAAATACGTTTTTAAAATTTCATCAGGACTTTTGTATTCTCCATCCACACGTACAGAAACTTCTCTGCTGTCTTCTAAAATCATATCTCCTGAGGGGGATTGTATATTTTGAGCTTTAAGCGCCTGTATAACTTGAGATAATGAAATTTGTTTATCTCTCAATTTTTTTTGATTCACTTCAACGATCCACTCTTGTTTTTGCCAAGCCTGTTTGATCACATTGGCAACACCAGGTAGCAAAGACAATTCATCTGCGACCTTACGGGCATGGGCACGCAGTTCAGATTCTGACAAACTTTCACTATATAAAGAGACCTCAATGACGGGAGATTGACCTGACTCTAAGATCGTGACTATGGGCTTATCCGCTTCGGCTGGCAAATCCTCTACACGATCAATAGCACTTTGAATATCTTGGTTGGTTTTATCAATTTTTCGGGCGTCAGGATCTAAAGTGATCACCACCGAAGCCCGATTATCGACGGCATTACTTTGAACTTTTTTAATGCCATCCACTTCACGAATGGCTTGCTCTAGTGGATTGATCACTAATTTTTCAATTTGTTCTGGCGAAGCTCCTGGCATCACCACAGTTACGGTGGTAATATCAAAACTCACATTTGGAAATAAATCTTTACGAATCACAAACAAAGTGACAAAACCCACCAACAAAACAACGACAGTCAGTAAATTACCAAATAAAGTTTGTTTATAAAAAAAACGAATCAAAGACTTCATCAGTTCCCCCTACATCTCATCCGGAGTTGGAATTCCTAAAATTTGCAATCCTTGAGTTAATATTTTTTCTGTCGCCAAAACCAATGTCATTCGAGAGGACTCAATAGCTTCGGACTCTCCTAAAATACGATGAGCATGATAAAAGTGACTAAAATCACTACAAACTTCTAAAAGATATTGAGCTAAAAAATTGGGCTTAAAATGATTAAAGGAAATTTTTAAAACATGATCTAATTGCAAAAGTCGAAAGAGAAGTTTTTGCTCTTCTGGGCTCTGAAGTAAAGTTTCAAAACTCTCTTTAACAGGCTTACCAAATTTTCTCATTAAACTACGGCACCGCACAACCGTGTACTGAACGTAGGGCCCACTGTCCCCCTCAATACTGATGGCTCGATCCCAATCAAACTCTACATTTTTAGATCGATCATTAACAAGATCATTAAATATGACAGCTCCAATGGCTACCTGCTGAGTTACCAGTTCTTTGTGATTTAAATTAGGATTTTTTTCTTCAATCATTTCTCGAACTAGATCCATGGACTGATTTAAAATATCTTCAAATAAAACAATTTTTCCCTGACGTGTTGAAAGCTTACCATCCTTAAATCGATAAAGACCAAAGGTGATGTGAAACATCTCTTTAGCCCACTCATAACCCATCTTTTCTAAAACACGAAAAACCTGTTTAAAATGTAAAGTCTGATCTTGACCAACCACATAAAGTAATTTGTGAGCTTTCATTTCTTCATGACGATAGATCGCTGCAGCCAGATCCCGAGTGGCATAAATTGAAGCTCCATCGCTTTTTTTAATCAAACAAGGTGGCATGTTTTCTTTTTCATCGAAAAAAACAACTTGAGCCCCTTCACTTTCTTGAAGTAGATTTTTATCTTTTAACCGTTGGACCACATCTTCGAGCTTGTCATTGTAGAAAGACTCACCCAATACAAATTTATGATGAATTCCTAAAATTTTATAAAGCCTAGAAAAATCGGCCATTGAGTACTTAATAATCAGTTCCCAAATTTGACGGGTTTCTAGATCGCCCTCTTCTAGACGACGAAATTGCTCGGTCCCTTTTTGAACCAAAGTTGGATCTTTTTCTGCCTCTTCATGAAATCGAATATATATTTTTAAAAAGGCATCAATCGGCCTTTCAGAAAAATCATATTCAGAGCCCCACTGTTTATAGGCCCAAGCGAGTTTTCCAAATTGACTGCCCCAATCACCTAAATGATTGATGCTAAGAACTTCATATCCTTGTGATTCGGCTAAATTACAAATGGCATTTCCAATCATCGTCGCACGAAGGTGCCCCACATGCATCGGTTTTGCTACGTTGGGAGAAGAAAAATCAACAGCTACCTTTTGACCAACACCCTCTTGCGAAAATCCAATTTGCTTTTTAGAGAGAATCCCTGAAACCACGTTTTCTTGAAAAAAAGAACTCTGCAGAGTTATATTAAGATAACCTCCAACGGCTTGTACTTTTTCTATTCCATAATTGATTCGATTTTTTGATTGTAACTCTTCGGAACCTAATTTTTCTGAACCTAATTTTTCTGAATACTCTTTTTCAATTTGAGCTTGTAAGTTTTTAGCTAGCTCCATGGGATTCGTTTTTTCTAGTTTAGCCATTTGAAAAAGTGGAAGCGACAGATGACCATGTTCATAGACCTTAGGCACTTCTAACAAATTATAAATCTGAGCTTCGTCAAGATTTATTTTTGATTTTAAATAGAGAGAAATCGTTTTTTTAATATCATTAAGCATTTCAAAAAATTAACACATCCTTTCCTTAATTTCCAATGAAAATACTTGACCCCGTCTTAAGCAAAACTTATTTTTCTTTCTCCGCAGAGGGGATATCATGAATAAAGCTCAATTAGTTGAACTTGTTGCCGAGAGAACTAAAACAACTCGAAATCAATCCGAACTTATTTTAGATGCAGCTATCGAAGTCATTCAATCCACAGTTTCAAAGGGACAAGATGTTAAACTGGTTGGTTTTGGAACATTTTCTCGACTTTTACGAAAGTCTAGAACTGGACGCAATCCAAAAACAGGAGAAAGTGTGAAAATTCCAGGCATGCGTGTTCCGCGATTTAAACCTGGAAAAGAATTTAAAGAAACTGTAAAATAAAACGTATTATAATCAGCCCAGAGTCTAACCCTTCTTCAGAAGGGCTTTTTCCATATTAGACCTCGTTCATAAATGGCAGCTACTAAAAATCATCATCATCAACGGCTGCAGACTCACCCATTCCGCGCACTTCTTCGATGAAGTTAGTGTCTTCTTCAAAGTCAGAATCTCCGGCAGATTCATCTATTTCTAATTCTTGAATTGCAGATAAAAAGTCTTTTTCAGTGCGAAGATCTTTGCGGATCACTTCTAAAAATTTATCGGGGTATCGTGATGTCAACTCATCCACATACCTCTGAAGTTTTCCATCGGCCAAAATTTTACGACGGACCTGAATCTTTTTCCATAAAAGTAAATAATGAAATCGACAATAGCCATCCACTAATCCAATTTGATCACAATCTTTGGCTCGACAGTATCTACGCCCCTCGGCATCAGTTAGAACCACCTCAGCATCTTCATCGGATTTAGACTCAGAAGTCCAGACGGCGACAACAGAGGCAGAGGACTCGATCTCTCCCTCCTCGTCTTCAACCATTTCGAGTTCAGCAGCATATTCGATCATCTCATCTTGGCCTAAATCTAAATCGGAATCAGCTTCAAGCAAAGAGTCTTCAAGTTCGTTTTTCTTTGCCGGTTTTTGAGTTTTATTTTCTTTAATCAATTTTGATTTAGCATTTTCGGAGGATGTGGCCACCTTGTTTAATGGACCCTTCCCCACAGGAGCTGTTGTTTTTTCTTTTAAAGTGGTTTTTGAAGTGATCTTATCCTTAGTTGAACTTTTATTTGAACTCTTTTGGACAGCTTTAATATCTTGTTTTTTGGGAGCAGATTTTAATTCTACCTTAACGCCTTGTGTTGACATTGGTGCTGGTTTTGATTTCGATTTTGAAGCCAGTTTTCCCTTCGGGATTTCTTTAACGACTTCTTTTGATTTCCCCAATGGTTTCTTAAGTTTAACAGGTTGCTTTTTTTTCATATAACGCTAAGCTCCATTTTTACGCAGTGAACCACAAAGTGGTATTTCTTGCTAAAAAACGTTTCTACGGATTCACAACTATGTCAAATTATTTTAATGATATGGATCCATCAACGCTATGTATCACTATGCGTCCAGGGTCCGACTCTGTCTCTGGATCTTGCCGAAAGGATTTCTCTAAAAGCCCTCTTTGGACCTTGAAACCTAAAGGCAAAATCAACTCTCCTTTTTGAGTTTTAAGTCTTAATTTTTTTTTAGATAATTCCTTTGAAACCATCTTCACCGCAGCCGATTGAGTTGTGATTTGTACATCTAATCCCTGACTTGACTTAGACTCACTAAGTACAACAGTTCCTTCTTTCGAATTTCCCTCTAGACTCCCCGAACTTTCTGAAAGTTGAAAGCCACCCTTTTCGATTTTAAATTTAATCTGAGCATGACTTTCTTGCATTTTATATTGAGTTTCGTATCCCTCTAAAGAAACACGCCCTTCGCATTGACTCAAATTCAAAAATCCAACACTTTGATTCCAACTAAGATCACCTGAAAACTGATTTAAACTTCCTTTTCCATTATAAACAAAAACTTCATAGTTCCCTTTAAGCTCAGATCCTTTAAATTCAAGGTTTTGCCCCAGCAATTTTAAATCTCCAATGGTTTTCACAAGATTCAATCGACCCTCAATTATGTTTATATCTTTTTTTCCTTTCCATCCCTGAATATCCACACTGCCTCTGAGTAAACTCAACTCAATGGGAACTCCTACAGGATGAATCAATGTAATCACGGGCAACTGCTCAATTTTTTTTTCTTTCATTAAAAATTCATTTCCATACGCTGCAAAATCAGTCGGCCAATCTTTAAGTCTTATCTGAATCTGTTTGTCTTTTTTTTCTGCAACATAATGAGATTCACTAGAATTTTCATACAAGCCTTGAACAATTAACATTTTCTGATCACCCTGAAGAAATCTAACCTGTGCTGATCCAACCCACAGACTTATTTTTTCAACGTCTGCTAAGGGCAGCTCAATACGAGCTGAAAATGCAGGACTCGAAATTAGAACAAAACCCATTGACAAAATTATTTGATTCAACATACTCACCACCCCTTTTTTAATCCTGCCTTAGAATAATTTAAAAATCGAATGTTTTCCTCTACAACTTCCAATTTCATAAGGAGCCTACTTGCTTTTCATTTTTCCAAGCTCAAAAAAACCAACATAACGCCCTGGGCATTGTCCCCCAACCCGAAGAAGAGTTCTATTTGAGTTGAATATAAAAAGGAGAGACCTTATGGAAAAAATAGTTATCGTGGCCGCCACACGCACGGCCGTTGGTTCCTTTCTAGGACAATTTTCAAACACACCCGCTCCAAAACTCGGTGCGGAAGTCATCCGAACGCTTCTTCAGAAAACACAAATCAATCCTGCGGATGTTCAAGAATGCATTATGGGCGAAGTTCTAACTGCAGGCGTAGGCCAAGCGCCAGCTCGACAAGCCGCTCTTTACGCTGGTTTAACTCCTGCTACCGCTTGTATGACCATTAATAAAGTCTGCGGTTCGGGGTTAAAAGCGGTGATGTTAGCGGCTGACTCTATTCAATTGGGTCACAGTCAAATTGTGATCGCCGGTGGACAAGAAAATATGTCCTTGTCTCCGTACATTTTAGAAAATGCCAGATCAGGACTTCGCATGGGGCACCAAACACTGACGGACACCATGATTAAAGATGGCTTGTGGGATCCCTACAAAAACTTTCACATGGGTAATGCCGCCGAGATTTGCGTTAAAGAAAATCATTTCAGCCGCGAAGAACAGGATCAATTTGCCGTAGAATCCTACGAAAAAGCCCAAAAAGCTTGGGCTCAAAATCTTTTTTCAGAAGAGATCACAAACATCACACTGGAAAGCAAAAAAGGCCCCTTGATAGTCAACAAAGATGAAGAACCCTTTAAAACACAATTTGATAAAATTCCCACTCTTAAACCCGCCTTTGAAAAAACAGGAACAATTACGGCGGCCAATGCTTCAAAAATTAATGATGGGGCCAGTGCAATGATGCTCATGTCTGAAGGTGAAGCCCGACGTCGAGGACTTAAACCCTTGGCCTCTATCGTGGCCCAAGCGACCTTTGCTCAAGATCCAACTTACTTCACCACAGCACCTGTTGGTGCCATAAAATTAGCACTCCAAAAATCCAATTTAAAAATTTCTGATATTGATTTTTGGGAAATCAATGAAGCCTTTGCTGTGGTCACTCAGTTTGCAATGAAGCAACTAGAAATTCCAAAAGAAAAAATAAATGTCCATGGTGGTGCCGTGGCTATTGGTCACCCCATCGGAGCCAGTGGGGCGCGCATTTTAACAACCCTCATACACGCACTGAAAACTCATCAGAAAAGATATGGCCTAGCCACATTATGTATTGGTGGGGGTGAAGCGGTTGCCTTGATTGTAGAAAGGAATTCTTAGACTATGAACTCTACAAACTTTGAATCTTCCACACCACTGAAGTCTAAAAAAGTTTATAAAAATGCGATGGAGGCTCTTACTGGTGTTCAAGACGGAATGACTCTTCTATTGGGTGGATTTGGGCTCTGTGGAATTCCAGAAAACTCCATCATGGCGCTAAGGGAAATGGGAGTTAAAAACCTGACCTGCGTTTCTAATAATGCCGGAGTTGATGATTTTGGGTTAGGCTTATTACTACAAAAACATCAAATAAAAAAAATGATTTCCTCCTATGTTGGAGAAAATATTATTTTTGAAAAACAATTTATTTCTGGAGAACTCGACGTTGAGCTCTGCCCTCAAGGCACCCTTGCCGAACGGCTCCGTGCCGGAGGAGCCGGAATCCCTGGATTTTACACACCTACGGGAGTTGGAACTCCCATTGCTGAGGGAAAAGAATCTCGAATTTTTGACGGCCGAGAGTATATTTTAGAAAAAGCAATTCTTGGAGACTTTGCTTTTGTCAAAGCTTGGAAGGGTGACAAGTTTGGCAATTTGATTTTCCGTAAGACGGCTCGAAATTTTAATCCCATGGTAGCGACCGCAGGTAAAATCACCGTGGCCGAGGTTGAAGAATTGGTTGAAATTGGAGAATTAGAACCCGATCAAATTCACACGCCTGGAATTTTTGTTCAAAGAATTTTTAAGGGCACTCAATACCAAAAAAGAATCGAACAACGAACCATTACTAAAATTTAGAGGTCAATATGCCACTCACACGAGAACAAATAGCAAAAAGAATTTCAATGGAAGTCGAAGATGGATATGTCGTTAATTTGGGAATTGGAATTCCCACACTGGTTGCAAATTACATCCCCAAAGATAAATTTGTCATGCTTCAAAGTGAAAATGGTCTGCTCGGTATGGGCCCCTTTCCCACAGAAGATCAAGTGGATGCGGATCTGATCAATGCCGGAAAACAAACTATCACCACAGCACCGGGCTCAAGTTTTTTTTCAAGTGCAGATAGTTTTGCGATGATCCGAGGGGGCCATGTCGACCTAACCGTTCTTGGAGCTATGGAAGTGGACCAACAAGGCAATATTGCCAATTGGATGGTCCCCGGTAAAATGGTCAAGGGCATGGGGGGCGCTATGGACCTTGTGGCCGGCGCTAAAAATGTCATCGTAGCCATGCAACACACGGACAAAGAAGGAAATTCAAAACTCAGAACACTTTGCACGCTTCCCCTGACGGGCGTTAAATGCATCAAAAAAATTGTTTCTGATTTTGGGGTCATTGAAGTGGGTCCAGAGGGTTTTATTTTAAAAGAATATGCTCCCGATCTAAGTCCTGAAAAAGTTGTGGCTGCGACCGAAGGAAAAATCCTTGTAGACAAGAATGTGAAACCTATGTCGATATAGTCATATGGCAGAGAATAAAAAAATCCCTAAAGATTATTATCTTTTTAGAGAAGGTGACGCTCCAGACTCTATGTACATTGTTAAAAGCGGTGGCTTTGCGATTACAAAAACAAAGGGAAGCTCAGAGATTGTCCTTGCTGAAATTAAAGCCGGAGCCATGGTTGGAGAAATGGCACTTTTTGATCTTAAGCCTCGAAGTGCCAATGTAAAGGCCCTTAAGGATTCGGAAGTGATTTCACTCCCCTATGATAATCTTTTAAGCCAACTCGAAGCATTACCTGTTTGGGTTAAAGCTATCTTAAGAAATCTCAATGAAAATTTAAGAGAGGCAAATAAAAAAATTAAAATTTTAGAAAATACGTCTGCTGATGAGGATCGATTTCCACCCCATGTTGTTAACAAACTACTTTCAATTTTAAATTATGTTTTTTTACGGTTTGGAAAAGATGACGAAAAAGGAAAGTTTCTCAACTCAATGACTTTACGCAATCAAACGATTCAGGTTTTTCAAGAGCCCACAAATAAAATGCAAAGCATGGTGAACAGTCTTACAGAAATGGGATATATTACAACACAAGATGTGGGAGATGGGACTCAACGTATATTAAACCATCGACCCGATGACCTTTTTCGTTTTGCCGAATGGTACAATGAATGGCTTTTTAAACAAGAAAAAGATCGTTTACCTTCTCTTAAAGAAGAAGAAGTTAAAACATTAAAAGGACTTATTCATTTTGCTAAAAAAATCGAAGTGGATAAAAAAGGATTTAGAAAAGTAAATCTCAACAATGTTCAAAATGAATCTGTAAAAGAACTTGGTGGTTTACTTAAAATTGAAGATGTAAATTCTTTGGTTGAAAAGAAATATCTTAACGACAAGGTCATGGACGAATCCGGAGTTTCTGTATTTATCAACCTTGAAGAATTAGAACCCCAGGCAAATCACTGGGATATCGTCAATATCTTCAAACGCAAACTCCGCTAAGGCCAATTCTGTCACTCTTTGTTAAAGTTTTAGACATTCCGTTATTACGTTAAAAATAATGAGCCTATAAGCGGGTCCATTTGTTGCATAATTTTAAAGAATGAGAAAATTAAATATGCAACATTACTTAAAACGAACCTATAGAATCTTTTTAGACTCAAAAACTATTGTTGTGTATCTTTTGTTAATTGGGCTCCTAACTGAGAACACCCTAGCTTTACCGATCTGCCGACCCATTATTCAGGAACAGACCTTAACTAAAAAATCAATTCCAGCGGAGCTCGTAACTGGTGAACTCAGTTTAGAGAAAATTCAACGACTTACATTGACCCTTGAAGGGCTCACCACTTCACAAAGAGTGCGTTTTTTTAGAGTTTTCAGCTCTCACAACCTCTCCAAATTAAAATCACAAATTGAATCAGGAAGAATGCCTCCCGACCTCCTTCGTTTTGTAGAACAGAACCCACTTTTAGAAGTTATTTTATTAGATCTCATAGCTCTAAATCAATACATTCCAGGAGGTTTAAAAACTTATGTTGACGATTCCGCCGAAATTCTCGTCATGCGATGGTTGAAACAACAGGAACAGAATTATTCAAATCATCAATATTTATCTCAATTCGCAGGAAAAGGGAGAGTCTTAGGCGAATCCTTTCAATATTCTATAACTCAAACACTGCGGAATTTAATTGAATCAGCAACATTAGAATATCAAGGAATCAATTTTAAATCTACAATCTGGGAACGTATGGGAAATCGAATCGGTCGATTCTTTTTTCCTCTTTATGGACGTGTCAAAGATGTTATTGATGTTGTTCAGACCTATCAAAGACAACTGGACGATATGCTCGCAGTGGATGCCGTGGTTGAAATCGCTGGAATTCGCGAAGCCAGTCGTTATCACTTAACCGAAACAGAAGTTCAAAAACTTCTCAATTTAAAACTCGATACACCAGAGCAAATGGATCAGATTCTGAAAGATTTAAGGCATATTTTTGGAGAGAGTTTAGATTATACAAATGCGATCAATGTTATGTATTTAAAAATCCGAACAATCCAAAAAAAAATAGATGGCATCAATATTGATAAGGCAAAATTAAATCATGACGATAATGAAATTAAATCTTTAGATGAAATGAATCGTCTTCTTAATCTAGCTTTAAAAAGACTTAATAAGCCCCCTCGTACAGAAAAAGAATATTTATCAAAAGAGTTACAACTTTATTTTGATGGATTTTCATTTAGAGTAACTGCTTATCGACACTCTTATTTATCCTTTACTGAAAAAACTTCAAATGAATCCTATACCGTTGAACGAAGAAGAACAGAATCCGTTCCAGACGGAAAAGACTCTCAGGGAAATACAAAATACAAAACAAGGGTCTATTATGAAGATGATACAGTCTATCCATCCTATGAAACCATTCTTAGCGGAAACTATGATACTGGCGATCGATTTGTTTCAGGACTTGATTCAATAAAAGACCGCACTTCGCAAATGACAAAAAATGAGCGTCCTTATAGAAAACAAATATCCGAAGTAGAGCAATTAATTTCAGAAATTGTTGATTCCTATTCAGCAAGCACGTTAACCGATAAACAAAAAAAAGAAATTCTTAAAAATCTGAATAGATTGACTTTAGCCATTGAAATCACTTTACCTCAATTAAAATTATATTCAAAATGGACCGAATCGCAAATTCGAAGTCAGTATTCAAATGATGAAACAGAGATTTTTCGTGGCCGTAATGAGTGGATGGTGAAAAGACTTGAAAATAGCATTCGATTGATGAAGGTCCTCGCTGTACAAATTGAAAAAGGAGAAAAAAGTCTTTCTATTCCCCACTCTCAAAATGATTATTCCGATTGGCTGGCAGAACTAAAATCCTATCGAAATAAAAATTATGCGATTAAAACAACTTTAGGTGTAACCAATCTTGGCACTGGAGTCGGATATATTTACAGCCCTGAGTTCAAAAGCATGATTGATGGGGTGATCCTTCAGATTCCATTTTTAAGTGATTTACTTCAAAAGAGTTTTTAAAATCCATCTTGACTTAAGAATTACAAATAGTTAATTTTATTCTTTTCTGTGGGGGGAAATAAATGAAAAAATATCAATTTGGCGAAGATGTCGCAGGCTTTTCAATTCCAGTTTTAAATGAACGAGAGGTCCGAGCTGCTGCGGGTTTACTTTTTATCTTTGTTTTCTTAGCTATGCAAAGAGTGGTTTTTTTATGGGATTTTACATTTTTAAAATTTGTTTCAACTTTTTTTCTGGCCGATTTTATTTTACGTGTTTTTGTAAGTCCTAGATTTTCTCCTAGCCTAATTTTAGGCAGACTTATCGTTCGCAATCAAACCCCAGAGTATGTTGGGGCCGAGCAAAAGAAATTTGCCTGGACCATCGGTGTAATTCTAGGTGCAATTATGTTTATCTCTTTAAATATTTTAAATACACACAGTCCAATCTCTGGCTTGATTTGTATGATCTGTTTGTTGTTTTTATTTTTAGAAACAGCCTTCGGTATTTGTTTAGGATGCAAAATGTATCCCTTAGTTTATAGAAAAAAACCTCAGTACTGTCCTGGTGAAATTTGTGAACTAAAAGACAAACAACCCATTCAGTTCACTTCTAAATCGCAATTCATTGTGTTGACTATTTTTATATTGATTTTCCTGGCTACTATTCCGGCCTTAAAAGAACATTACAGCAAAGAGCCAACTCTTTCCTTTGGAATGGAAAAGCCCCCCATGTTCCAAGAGCGAACGCAAGAGGAGCCTTAACCCCTTACTCAACACATTCCAGCTCTACAGCCTCTTTAATAATAAGATTTTTTTGATCAATTATTTCACTTCTAGTGTACTCAACATTTTTAGTTTTTGATGAGATCATATGCTGAACAACAACTGATTTTCCATTTTCTTTTGGCAAATCTTTATGAAATGAAATAGTTGTTTGAATTTGATGACGATTTTTTTTGAACTGAAATAAGTATCTAGGATCTTTATTAGACACCATAAGTAGTGCTCCGCCTAAACCATTACCGAGGTCGTCACTTTCAAACACAGTCTTAAAATCCTCAGGATTTATGAATACTGTTTTATCGATATTAAATGAACCATCTGTATTGTGTCCAAAAATGGTTGCTTTACACTTTACGCTGGCTGCTTGAGTGTAAATTGAAGCAACTAATACACTCAAAAATACTGTAATTTTCATGCTTATATCTCCTCTTTGTTAAATTGATTAAATTAAATTTGAATTTAAATCAGAACGTCATCTACAAGGACGTTCTGATGTTTTACTAACTAAAACCCCAAAACATATTAAAATGTGTTCACAGGGAGCGAACACTCTGTACTTTTTTCACAGGAATTAAAGTGTACTGTCACATAAACCTTCCCCTAGACTTAATGCCTTGCATTATGTATACAGGCCTAATGCAATCAATTTACAATTATTCCAATTACCGTAAGTACTTAAGTGATACATTAAAAGACCGAATGGCCACCAATGGTTCCTATTCTTTGAGATCCTTTGCTAAAAATTTAGGACTCGCCCCTTCAATGCTTTCAGAAGTGATCAGTGGTAAAAAAAATCTGTCTAACAAATTCTCTGCAAAAATTAGCGAACAACTCAAGTTAACAAATAGAAAATCCAAATACTTTCAATTGCTCGTTCAATTTGAAACGACACAAAATGAAGAGGTAAAATCTATTATCCAAGAAAGTCTTCGCTTATTGAATCCACAAAAGCGAAATGTATTTGAGTTAAACGTTGAGCAATTTCAACTGATCGTAAAGTGGTATCATTTTGCAATTCTAGAGATGACATTTTTGAATTACGAACTAACCCCTCACTTTATATCTCAATCATTGGGTATTGCGGAAAGTGAGGCAAAACAAGCCCTTGAGTTGTTGATTCACTTAGAATTTTTAGAAGCAATTTCTAAAAACAAATATCAAAAAAAATCTAAGAAAATTTTAGTCCAATCATCTCAACCAAATCTTGCGTTGCGAGAGTTTCATCGAACCATGTTATTGAAAGCTCAGGCGAGCTTAACAAATCAATCTTTTCAAGAAAAAATTATTGGCTCTGAGACTATACCCATAAATATTGCAGATATAGAAAAAGCCAAAGCAATAATAGAAGATTGTTTTGAGCGAATTATTATGCTTTCAGAGCAATCTGAAAACAAACAACATGTATACCATTTAGGTATTCAGTTTTTTAAACTCACTACGGGGATTCGATGAAGAATTTTTTAGTATTTTATATAGTTTTTTTATTTTCAATGTCAGTTAAGACTCAAGAATTAACCCCAGAACCTACTATTGATTTTAAAATTCTAAAAGCATTCAAGAGAAGTCATGTTGATACAATTGAAGACAAAAAATTAATACAATCGCAATTGCACGGCCTTCAAATTGAATCTGAAAATGTTTATCGAATGTTTGAATTTTCAAGGCCTATTCATCTAACGCAAGGTGGAGAAGGTTCAGGAACACGTGGCGGCGGCTCAGGAGTAGCCCAGATTTCAAATGAGGGTGCTATAATATCAGTTGATGCCTTAGAGATATACAGAAGTAAAAATCGCGATCAGTACTCTGGTTTTTTTTCTATAAATCCAAATTATGAGGCTAAGCCAGATCACTTAACAGAAGAGCAATGGAGCGAAGAAATTATTGATATAGTATTGCAAAAATTAAAGGCTGTTCTTCCAGAAGTCAGTCAACTGTTACAACAAACTCGAGAAGATTTAAATATCTCCAACTGGATTGACTCCCATTCAAGATTACCACTGATAGATGACTATATTGGAAATACAATGGAATCTAAACAAGTTCAAATTGCTTATCGAATGTATGATCAATTTGTATATGATAAGTTTTTATTTGAGAAGATGCTGGGACTCAGTCGGGCCGCCATTAAACTTCATGAGTTTATTTATGCCTTTTCAAACACCAATCAATCCCTTACAACTCAACGATTCGTTTCTTTATTATTGAGTACTGACTTAGATAGCCAATTAAAAGCCCTAAAGGACTTCAAAAAGGCAAGACTCACAAAACAAGAAATAAACAATTTGCCTATTCTTAGTTTGCTTATTCGGTTAAATTTAAGTCGGCTAAGTGTAGAAGCCTCTCTCCCTGAGGGACTTCAGATTGGAGAGTTTTCACCCAATGTCTTTTATTCTTGTGGGAAAATTCAAAACATCGAATTTGATAAGACTAATAATGAAATGAAATTATGGATTTTAAATCCATCAGATAAAATTTCAAACGTGATTTTATCTGACAAAAAACA
>DAIRER010000238.1:0-4093 GCA_036795495.1 Pseudobdellovibrionaceae bacterium
ATGTTTACCTCTCGCGCTGAACACCGTCTTGTTTTAAGAGAAGATAATACTCTCGATAGGTTAGCTCATATCAGTTCAAATGTTGGATTAATGGACAGTGCAACTCTTGATTCGATGCTTGAGATTGCTGAGTCTAGAAAAAGATATTTAAAATACTTAGATGAAAACAAAGTGACTCCTGTAGATTCTACCCAAAAGGCTTTACAGACATTAGGGAGTTCAGTTTTACTAAAACCCTTAAAATTAAGTGACTTACTTCGTAGGCCTGAGATTAGTAGTTTTAATCTTTCTTTGTTTGGATTTGATGTAAATGTCACTCCTGAGGTCTCTGAATCCGTGGAAATTCATTTAAAATACGAAGGCTATGTTCGAAGGCAAATGGAGTTAATTAATCAACAGGCTCAGTTAGAAAATTTAAAAATTCCTGAGGATTTAATTTATCAAAATATCAAAGGATTATCTGCAGAAGAGGTTGAAAAGTTAGAAAAGGTTCGTCCTATCAATCTCGGGCAAGCCCAACGTATTAGTGGAGTAAATCCTTCAGCCATTCAATCTTTAATTATGTATATTAAAAAAGCTACTTTTCGATCTACAAGCTCTCTATGAATTAATGGACCTCTTAACTTTACCATGGTAAATTGCTACTTCTAACGTACATATATAAATGAATATATTTATTGGAGAAATATGGCTAGCGAAGAACAAACAGCTTATTGGCGGATTCCGGAACTTTTTCCTGATTTAAACCAAGAGTCATTGCTTAAGCTTAAATTATATAAAGATGAACTCACCAGATTTAATAACGCATTGAATCTAGTTTCTCCAAAAACCCTAGGCAGCGCAGATGTTTTACATTTTGCTGATTCTATTTTAGCTTCAAGAGTCATTGTTAGAGATGCCGTAGGAGTTAATGAGTTTTATGATATTGGCTCTGGTGGTGGTTTCCCAGGCATGGTGCTTGGAATTCTTTATCCTATGATTACTGTTCATCTTTTAGAGGTTGATACCAGAAAATCTGAGTTTTTAAAGCATATTATATCTGCTCTAAAAATCTCAAATGTTAAGGTTTTAAATCAAAATCTAGATACAATTGGTGAAAATGCAATTTCTCATGCGATCAGTAGGGCCTTTTCTCCGTTAACCAACGCCTTATTGCAATCACGAAAATTTATTAAACAAGGCGGATCGTATTATCATTTAAAATCCCAGAAGTGGCCCACTGAAATTAGCCAACTTCCAACACAGCTTTGCTCTATTTGGCAACCTAGCCTAGTTTCTGAATATAAACTTCCATTTAATTTAGGAAAATTTGCCGTCGTTAAAACGGATAAAATTAATTGAATTATATTATTAAATGTTCCACGTGGAACATTTAATGGGATTCTGATTTTTTTGGAGCCGACTTTTGTTGTGATTCAGAAATTCTTCTTTTTTGTGAAAAATTTTGAGGTCTAGATTTAATTTGATTAATTTTTGAGTAGTCAGATTGCTCTTCTTTGAAATCAATTAGATCTTTTGATTCACTATCGTAAAATTTTTTCAAGCCTTCTTGGCGTACGAATCGTTTCCTTTCTATCTGTCGGACCTTTAGAAACTGAATTTCTTGCTCAAGGCGCCTAATTTGCCCCCTTATTCCTGAAATTTTCGTCTTAATTGGCCCTCTTTGAACACTTTGGATATCCAAACTTAATAAATTTTTTTCTTCATCATGGATACTCACCTTGGCCGCGGCAATTGACTTATCCACTTCTCCAATTTTATTTTGAATATCCAAATATATATAGTCTTTCATTTCAGGATTTGGTTCCGGAGATGAGCAGGCTGCAATAAATAAAATAGATAAAAATATAACAAAAATTTTCATAAATGTGTTCCACGTGGAACATCGGTAAAAAAAAAATAAAATTTAGCTTGTATGTAAAAAAAAAATCGTGAAAATTCTTCTTACTGCCTTTTTTATTTTAAACATAAGGGTGTGTTTAAATGATTTTGGTAGATGGAGGAAAAAATGACTAAGGTGATATGTATTGCAAATCAAAAGGGTGGCGTTGGCAAAACAACAACATCAGTTAATTTATCGTTTGCGCTCGCTTCATTGGGGAAAAAGGTATTGATTATAGATATGGATCCTCAGGGAAATGCCTCAAGTGGTCTTGGAATTAAAAAACATGATATTCAAGAAAACAACATTTACCATGTTCTTATTGGCGAAAGAACCCTCTCAGAAACTATACAAAAAACAAATCATGAAAGACTCTTTATTTCTGGTTCAAACTCAGATTTAGTCGGGGCAGAGATTGAATTGGTTGACGTGCCGCATCGTGAATATCGTTTAAAACAAGCCATTCAGACCATAGAAAATCATATAGATTATGTCATAATTGATTGTCCACCCTCGCTGGGGCTGTTGACTCTAAATGCACTAACGGCTGCTGATAGTTTTTTAGTGCCTCTTCAGTGTGAATACTATGCATTAGAGGGGCTAAGTCAGCTTTTAAATACGGCTGGTTTAATTAAAAAAACTCTCAATCCAAATCTACATATAGAGGGTATCGTGTTAACAATGTTTGATACGAGAAACAATCTAAGTCATCAGGTGGTTTCAGAAATCAAAACGCATTTTGCCGACAAAGTATTTAATGCAATCATTCCAAGAAATGTCAGATTGAGCGAAGCCCCTAGTCATGGACAGTCGATTTTTGAATATGACGGTAAATCCATTGGAGCATTAAAGTATCTTGAGCTTGCGAATGAGGTTCAAGTGAGAAATAAAATTAAAAACAAAAATTTAGGACAGGCGGTTTCAAGTGTCTAATATATCACACGATTCACACAACAAAAAACGAGGCTTAGGTCGTGGGTTGGGATCACTATTAGGAGATAACGACGAAAACAACGCCCCACCCCCAGGCTTATCCAAAGGAAATGTGACTACTCAAATGAATAGTAAAAACATGACTACTCAAAAGTTGGATAGTCAGAATGTGACTAGTCAAAACATGGGTAGTCAACTTTTGAGTAGTCAGAAGTTGGATAGTCAAACGCAAGTATCTGTATCTCCTGAGGAAAGAGTTTGGATAGTCAGCGTTGAGAAGTTGTCTCCAGGCGCATTTCAGCCACGAAAAGTGTTTGATAGAGAAAGTCTAAAAGAACTAGCGCAGTCCATTAAAGAAAATGACATACTGCAGCCAATTATTGTCAGACGCTCCGAGAGTGGAAAATTAGAAATTATTGCTGGTGAGAGAAGGTGGCGCGCCGCTCAAATGGCAGGAAAGCATGAAGTTCCAGTTATAATTAAATCTGTTACGGACAAAGAAGCACTTGAGTTAGCCATTATCGAAAATATTCAAAGAGAAAATTTAAATCCAATTGAAGAAGCTGAAGGATATGAAAAACTGATTAGTGAATTTCAACTCTCTCAACAAGAAGTCGCAGAAAAAGTAGGAAAAGAGCGAGCCACCGTCACAAATGCCGTTAGGTTGCTTGGACTTTCGTCAGATATAAAAGACCTCATATCGCATAAACAATTGTCTGTAGGGCATGCTAAAGTGTTATTAAGCCTTTCCGAGCCAGGTAAAAGAAGCTACTTTGCTAAAAAAGTAGTTAATGAAAAAATACCCGTTCGACAATTAGAAAAAATTGTTAAAAAAGAGATGTCTCACCGTGGATATTCATCTGAAGAGGATGCGCCGTCCCAGTCTGCCTCTATGACTGAGCAACTCATTCAAGGGTTAAGTGAAGAAGTTCAAAAAATATTGGGGACTCGGGTACAAATTGACTACAAAAACTCAAAAGGTAAAATCATCATTAATTATTACTCGGACGCAGAACTAACAAATATTATAGAAAAGTTGAGAGCCGGATGTCAGAATTAGTTGGAGTTGTATCTGGAATTTTAGATAAAGGGTCCTATTTTGAAGGTCGACTCAGTTTTGAGGGGACCGTTCAAATAGGTGGAGAATTTAAAGGCGAGATTTTTACAAATGACACGCTGATTGTAAATGAAGGCGCCGTTGTATCTGCACAAATTGAAGCAGACACAATTCTTATTAGTGGCAAGGTAGAGGGAAATCTTTTTGCTCGGAAAAAAATC
>DAIRER010000239.1:0-4092 GCA_036795495.1 Pseudobdellovibrionaceae bacterium
CTGTAGATCCACTCACTGCAATCGCATTCACTTGACCAGAAGAACTAGGATTCCAAATGTCTGCAAGTCCAGTGGCAATATCAAGGGCTGCAATTCTATTTCTATTTTGACCACCAATATTTGTAAACAATCCACCCACGTAAACTGTAGATCCACTCACTGCAATCGCATTCACTTGACCAGAAGAACTAGGATTCCATAAAATTAATGTGGGATTTAAACCAGTTGTATCGTAGGCAGCAATTCGATTTCTGCCTACACTAGAAATATTTGTAAAACTACCCCCAACAAAGAGAGTCGTACCGTTTAATGCAATCACATTCACAGCACCTATTGGATTCGGAGTCCATGTAGTTATTGTGTTTGTTCCTAAATCAATACTGGCAAGATAGTTTCTATTATTTCCACCAATCTTAGTAAACAACCCACCGACATAGAGAATATTACCAACTGACAAAGCCAGAGTTTTCACCTCTTTATCTACATCCCAAATAAAACTGGTATCAACAGAACCATCACTTAAAATATGAGCTAAATTACTTCGTGGAAGACCGCCAACATGTGAAAACAGTCCTCCAATATAAAATCCACCACTGCCATCACTAATTGCCGCAGAAACAGATCCAGAGACTCGAGCTTTAGCATTCGGGTTTGGCCAAATAGCATCGCCGGCATTCGAAATTAAATTTAATTTCAAGCCACCACCTGTCCAGGGACCCAGCTCTGTAAAACTTCCACCTATATACAATTTATCGTTTTTCTTTGTTAGGGTATTTACAGTGTTATTTGTTACAAAAAGTTCCTTATTGACCAACCAACCATCGCCCAGAAATGGCGCGCTGATATTTCCCGCAAAATCTACGGCACGCACAGAGGCATAATATCTTAAGCCAGCAGTCAGTGTTAATGATCCAACATGAAACTTATGGAATCCCGAATCGTTATTCCAAGTTGTAACAACAAAACCACTCAAAATATCCGAAGCTCCCACCGAAGTCCCAACATCTACCTTATATGAAACCACGCCGGAGCCACTTACATCATTACTTTGAATTGCAAAAAGTGGAGTCCGATCCTTATAAAAACTATCCGTACCATCATTGAACGTAGCTATAACAGGCAATGCTGAATCCACAGTCCAGAGAATACTTTGAACCTCGGATGAAACATTTCCTGCTTTATCCCACACTCTTAATTGATATGAATACGACTGACCTTCAGATAAACTAAGTCCTGAAAGCGAGCCACCCGAATTCATAGATGACCACGTTGTCACATCAATACTGGGTAATCCTGAAACAATTTTAACTTCATAACGGTCAAGACCAGACTCAAGATCAACGGTCGCTCCCCATGAAAAAACAGGACTCACCGAGCTGGAGTTAAAATAATTGCTTATTAAACCCAGTAAACTCAAACTACCAGCCGATGGGGCGGCTGGAGCCAATGTATCTTTTTGTAGTATTGCAGAAGTGATTTTTTCAGACATTTGTTCTGTTGTTGTCGCACTGTACGGAATCATTTTAATATTTACTGTTCCATCTAAAAAGGGAGAAAAATCAAAAGGTGTTGTAAATTGGCCCGAAGAACAACTTAAAGTTAACGCGTTTACCGCATCAGAATTTACTTCAAGCATCACTTTTTCTACACCCTCGGGACAAGAGCCAAGAAGTGTATAGTTTGTCTGATTTGAAAAATTAATATACTCCACACTTGTTAATTGTGGGACTGTAGAGTCTTTGGAAGCAGCTCGTGAGTTGAAATTTTTAAAAACAAGATCCTCTTTAGTACATGAAATATTGAATAAAAAAACCCATAAAACCAAAAAAAAATGGCGAACACCTAGTATTTTAATTTTATTTTTAGAAATCATTAATTTGACTCCCTTTTTAACGTTCTTTTTTTCGGCATAATTCAGACAAATACGCACACCTTCACTTATTATCCTTGAATATGGATGAAGGTCCTAAATTTTTTAAATAGTCGTACTATTTTGAAACGCCATTCGACCTAGAATGAGAATTTGTTTAAACTATTTAAACATTAAAACAATGAAAAGGGATTTTATTATATGGGTTTTATTATTGGCTTGTTTTTTACTTTAGTGACCTCACTCACGACTCATTTTTATCTCAACTACAAATTTCAGCCCGAAACCACTCGTCCTCGAAACGAGTTTTTTGAAACACTACAAACCTTTGAGTCGCGTTTTAGTGATCTTAAATTTCAAATTCGTGGCCAAAGAAAAACGACAGCTCCTGTGGCTCTGATTGCCATTGATGACGATTCAGTTCGCGAAATTGGACGTTGGCCCTGGAGCCGAGAAACCATGTCACAAATGACCTCTAAAGCTTTAGAACTGGGAGCTAAATCAATTGGCTTTGATATTATCTTTTCCGAGCCAGAAAGAGGTATGGAACAAAATGATGTCATGATGGGGCAAGTGGTATCTAAGTATTCAGATCGCATTGTGCTTGGCGCCTTTAGTGAAAATGCGTCCAAATATTTGCCCTATCAAGATTATTGCGTGACCGAAGCCTTTTTAAAAAATGGTGGCGAGAATCTAGTTAAATTAAACCCTACAATTATTGTTGAAGACGAAACCAATGATACTTTGGATTCATTAGATTGGAATCATTTTTTCTCTATTATTTTTGATCGCGTTCAAAAAGACAGAAAAGAAAGTATTTTTAAAAACTTAGAAAAAACAGACGAAACCCAAATGACTTTTTTTCAAAAAAATTTCTTAAAGTCTGAACTTGAAAAATCTTTATTCGAATATTGTCATGAGTGGCTAACACCTCAAGATCGTTTTTTAGATTCATCTTCTAATGAACAAATTGAAAAGTTGTATTCGAATTTTTTAGGAAAAACGGACACTTTAAATAAAATGAAGATTCTAGAATTTAAAGACTATCTTGTGAAAAACACACTCCCCCATCCGATCCAACAGTATCCCGATTGGACCATGAATATTCCCGCCATTCAAAATGAAGGGCTCTATACCGCGAGCTTTCTTGCTAAACTCGATGCCGATGGTTACGTTCGTCGGTATCCCCTCCTTTACAGATCAGGCAACCGCTTAGGATCTAGTTATATCCCCTCTCTGGCTTTACAAACCTATTTGCTTGCGACTGGATACCGTGCCGAAGTAAAAATAAAAAATCAAACCCAAACTCAAACCAAAGTGGTTTCTCAATTTACGATTATTGATCCATCGACGAACCCAGAAACAAAAGTTGCGGACTTACCGATCGATCCAACGGGGCAAGTTTTAATTAACTACTATGGTGCCGAAATGTCCTTACCTTATATTCCAGCTAAAGAGTTTTTTACAGAATCTAAAAATATGCGGGTGCAATTTCGTGAAATTGATCCCGTAACTCAAGAATCCAGAATCAAAGAAATGATCGTGGATAAAAAAGAATTTTTAAAAGACCGCAGTCTTCTGGCTGGCGCCACAGCTATTGCCATCTATGATTTACGAAACACTCCCACGGCTCCAAATTATCCAGGTCCTGAAATCCATCTGACGATGCTGGCTAATCTTTTTCAAAAAGACTTTCTAAAGTCCCATGCCAATGAACAGTACTGGGTTCCCATTCTTATGCTTGTTTTAGGTCTCTCATTGTCTTATCTGCTTTCACATATTGGATCTATTTACTCATTGATTATCATTCTTGTGGTATTAGGATTGGGATTTGTTGTAGATTTATTTTTGTTTATTTATCAAGAGGTCGAACCTTCGCTACTTTACGCGGGCATTTTGGTGGGTTTAATTTATGTCACTATTACCATTTACAGATACTTTACCGAGGAAAGAAAAAAACAACAGTTGAAATCCACATTTTCGAAATATGTTTCACCGGCCATTGTGGATGAACTTATTAAAGATCCAAAAAATCTACAACTCGGAGGCCGTCGCCAACATATGACGGTCTTCTTTTCAGATCTTCGTGGATTTACAACGATTTCTGAAAAACTCACACCGGATGAATTAGTTAAACTATTAAACCGCTACCTTTCACCCATGACTCAAATTGTTTTTGAAAACAAAGGTACTTTAGATAAATATATGGGAGATGCTATTAT
>DAIRER010000240.1:0-4089 GCA_036795495.1 Pseudobdellovibrionaceae bacterium
CACCATTTAATATTTGGTTTTACCGTCGTTTAGGAATGAAGATCGGTCGAGGTTGTCAGGTGAACTCAACTCATATTTCAGATCCCAGTTTAATTACAATGGGAGATAAAGTGACCGTGGGCGGATCCGTAACGATTGTGGCTCACTATGGTCAAGGTGGTTTTTTAGTGTTAGCTCCCGTTGTGATCGAGGATAATGTCACCTTAGGATTAAAAGCCACCATCATGGGAGGATCGCATATAGGTAAAGGTGCTAAAATTTTACCTCACTCGGTAGTTTTACCAAAAACAAAAATTCCAGAAAATGAAACTTGGGGCGGGGTTCCTGCTAAAAAACTTTCGCTCGAAGAATTAAATCAACTGCGCTCGGGATCAGAAACAACGGGTGCTCCCCCAGAGAAGTTATCAAAGGCCTCGTAGTCACAAAGAGATCTGCGGATAGAAAACATTAAACTCATAATCACCTCTAAATCAAAGTAGTTTTTCCATCAATAGTACTATAAATGTGATTTAATGCACATTTATAGTACTTAAAAATGCATTTAAAGCACATTATTGACATTTATGATACTTCTAGTAATAATATTTCTGTCTTATCGAGGGGGCCGTATGTTTTTACAAAGAAGTGTTTATCAAGATTTATTAGAATGGAAGTCTTCGCCTCGAAGAAAGCCCCTGATCTTTCAGGGGGCCAGGCAGGTTGGAAAAACATTCTTACTGAAACATTTTGGGGCTGTTGAGTATGAAGACTGTGCTTACTTTAATTTTGAAAGAGATCCCTCTGTTTTAAATGCCTTTGAACATCAACTCGATCCAAAGAGCTTAATAAATACCCTTTCAATATTACGAGAAAAAAAAATTGAAAAAGGAAAAACTTTAATTATTTTAGATGAAATTCAAAAATCGAGTGACGCTTTAAATTCATTGAAATATTTCAATGAAGAAGCAAATGAGTATCACATAATTGCTGCGGGCTCCCTTTTGGGCATCGCTTTAAATCACTTGAAATCATTTCCTGTTGGAAAAGTTAATTTTTTAAATATCTATCCACTGACTTTTTCAGAATTTATAGAAGGTTCTGGTTTAGGTGAGCTGAATAAGTTTCTACAAGGTGTTGACGCCTTTGAACCCATTCCGGATCCACTTCATGAAAAACTGATTGGTCTTTTAAGAATATATTATGTCATTGGTGGTATGCCAGAAGTTGTTGCTGAGTATCTCACCAATAAGGACTTTAACGTTGTTCGTGACATTCAAAATGAAATTTTAACATCCTATGAAAATGATTTTTCAAAATATACAGAACCCGATTTGACATCAAAAATTCGACGTACATGGACGGCTATTCCATCGGCTCTATCAAAAGAAAATAAAAAATTTCAATATTCAGAAATTATAAAAGGGGCTCGAGCTCGAGCCTATGAGTCAAGCATCGATTGGCTAACACATGCAGGTCTTATTTATAAAGTGAACTGTATTGAAAAGGTGGGACTTCCTCTCGAGGGCTACTCTATAAATGAAATATTTAAATTATACTCTTTTGATATTGGGTTGCTGGGGGCTCAGCTCGGAGTGAGTCCAAAACTTGTAATTCATGGTCATGAACTGTTTACGGAACTTAAAGGAGCTCTTGCTGAAAACTATATTTTACAAGAGTTTAAAGCTCAGGGCATTTCTTCAATTTATTATTGGAGAAGTAAAAATACGGCTGAAGTTGATTTTCTAATTTCAATTGAAAATCAACTTTTCCCGATTGAGGTTAAAGCTGGGGTCGATAGAAACACACGTTCCCTTCGAGAATATCAAAAGCAAAACAAATCCGATAAACTCTTTAGATTTACATTAAGAAATTTGAAAAAGGATCAGGATTTACACAACCTTCCCCTATACATGGCCGGAAATTTTAAAAAACTTAACTTTTAAAATTTTACGTCGAGGTATAAAAATCAATCTACAAATTTAATCGAGCTGAGAAATAAATGAGTAGAGTTGCTCAGGACTTTTGAGTAAAAATAATTTTTTTTGCATTTCATCAATGCGAAAATCAGTGCGTCGAATGACCTCAGGATCAAATGGAAGGACTTCCGGGGTTGGACTTAAAGCATATTCACATTCTCCAACAGAAGAGGCTATTCCGGCTCCAAAGATTCTAAGACCTTGTGGTGTTTCTGTTAATCCAAATTCAAAAGTAAACCAATAGAGACGATCAAATTCTATAAGTTTGTTTGGGTCATGGATCCATTTCATAGCCGCAAGTCCAAACTGATGACTGGCTTTGGCATAGGCTTCATTCACAAAAAAAGGAATATGCCCATAAAGATCATGTACAATGTCAGGTTCAGGTGTGTAGTTTAAATCCTTCGCATTGCGAATGAAATTTCCAATAGGAAATTGTTTATTTGCAAGCATACGATAAAAGGGAGCGCTCTCTTCAAAACCTTTAACTAAAACCGCTTGCCATCCCGTAATGTTTTTTAATTTTTGATTTATTTCATTAATATCTGGAATTGTATCCGTATCCATATTCAGTCGGTCCAATCCTTCTTGAAAGAGCGAAACCAACTGCTGGGACCTTCGTGGTCTTTGTGTTTTTAATATTGAGGCCCAAGTTTTATGTTCTTCTGTTGTAAATTGACGTTGTTTTTGAATTTCCATATTCACATCCTTTTTTAAAAACGGTTCGGGTTAAAAAGTTCGGCTCCCACTAAAGGTTGTCGTCCTTGAATTAGATCTGAGACCATAACTCCGGTGCCAATTCCACTCTGTAGTCCCAGCATTTGATGGCCGCAAGCGAGCATTAAATTTTGTATTTGATGATGAAACCCAATCAGCGGAAGTCCATCCGGAGTACAGGGGCGAAGCCCCTGCCAGAGCTCTTGAATCTCTAAATTTTGCGGAACATTTAGAAACTCTCGAGCCCCTTTTACAATCGCTTGAACTCGACGTTGTGTGATCGAAAAGTCTTGGTCCACAAGCTCTAAAGTTCCAGCAATGCGGAGATTGTTTTCACGCGGAGTAATAGCAATTTTTTTTTCGACCAACATAATCGGGTAAGTCGGGTTGGGTTTAATTTTTGGAACAATTAAACTGTAACCTTTACCTCCCAAAATAGGAACTCGTAGCCGCAATTCTTGAGTTAAACTTTTAGACCAACTTCCCGTAGCTAATACATAAGTGCTGGATTTAAAATCTCCTTGTGTGGTTTGAACAGATTCAATGTGTGGACCGTTTTTTGTAAACCCAAGTACCTGGATGTTTTCAAGCAGTGTTGCACCAAAGTTTTTGGCTTCTTGGGCAATGGTTTGTACTGTTTTTAAAGGCTCAGCATGGGCTTCGTTCGGAAAGTAAACACCACCCGAAAGCGGGCCTGTCAGTGCCGGCTCCATAATACGAACTTCATCCGCCGATAATTTTTTTCCAGGGACATTGTGAGAGCTGACGAGATTCATTTCATCAACAGCACTTTGAACGCCCTCTTCGGTCTGACCGACCATGAGTAAACCCTTTTGTTCAAAGTTAAAAGCCTGAGGATATTTTTCATTCAGGGCTTTGTATTCGTTCAAACTTAAAAGAGATAATTCAACAAGTCCTTTGATGGCTTTTTCGGCTTGTTTTTGATTCATAGATTTTAGAAAAGTGTAAAGCCAATAAAATAAATCAAGACTGGGTTGGGGTTTAATGTAAAGCGGGCCTTCTGGGTTTAAAAGCCATTTAAAAGATTTCAACATCATGCCAGGCAAAGGCAGAGGCATTGCAAAACAAGGCGTCATCCATCCTGCATTACCATAGGAGCAGCCACTTCCGATGGTGTTTTTTTCTAGCAGAGTCACTTGGGCGCCATTTCTAGCCAGTTGTGCGGCACAGGAAACTCCCACTATACCGCCGCCAATAATAAGGACCTCTGGTCTTTGCATCTTTTGCATAAAAAATCCTATTGATTCAATCGTTTTAAAAATTTGTCTGCATTTTCATAATTCATAAGAGTTTTTGATTTTTCCCATTTTCCATGTGTATCAAAAAACATCACAAAAGGAAGTCCCTTTATATCATAGGTTTTTGTAAGAGTATCGAGTTCCTTTGAATTTCGAGT
>DAIRER010000241.1:0-4086 GCA_036795495.1 Pseudobdellovibrionaceae bacterium
GGTGTGAGAGCCTCTCCCTGCCATGTTTTGCATGGTGGGGCGGGCTACTCGATTACCTGCAGGCTGGTGGTTAAAAGGGTCGGTAAAACCCAGTTTTGTAGGTTGGAATTAGTTTCCCTTTAAAAGTAAATAAAGCTTTTGTCCACATATCAGTTCTAATTAGGTTTTTGGTAGAGAACTTATTGTCATCGTTAAGTTTGTCAAAAGTAGTTTGGCAGATGTAGATAGAATAGGGATCATCTGCAACATCGCTCAGCTTTGAACCCAAATTTGGAGGGTCCCCAATCCAAATCAAGTCTCTTGTATTTTTATCATATCCAGCTCCAGCTTTCGATACCATTGAGTTTCCTGTTGCAATACCGACCCCAAGCGAAAAACTATCGTTCAAAAATGCAGTATTTATTTTTGGCTTTAGGATTTGGGTTTTGCAAGCAACCATTTTCATTGCACAAAAAACTGCATCATTCTCTTTGTTCGGTCCAGCAAATACTGCTAAAACTCTGTCTCCATCAAAGCTTCTTACTTTGCCATTAAATTTTTTAACACAAGCAACCATACAATGGTGGTAAGCCTTGTAGATTTTAGTTATGGTTTTCAACCTATGCTGGTCCGTGTATGCAGATGAACCTCGCATATCAACATATAAAAAAGTGAAATTTCCAAGGAATCCAGTATTTCCATGTGTCAACCTACTGTCCGGACTATTCTCAATATCAGGAACTTTATCTGTTTCGTATTGTATAAAGCTTTCTCGTAACACGGTCCCTACCTTGTTTTCAAGTTCTTCTTTTGTCATGTTCTTACAAAATATTTATGCCTAAAATGGTTAAAAATATAACTATTTGGACTTTGAGTGCTGTTAAACAGAGGTTATAAAAATAGAATTTTTTCTCAGCAATTTTTGAATTCTCAAATATTTGGTAAAGCAGATCTGCTTGAAAATTCTTTTCGTCAAGTTTTGAATAATCCTCAATAAAATCCTTAACCTCAACTCTTTCCGCAATATGTTTAAAATAAATTGTCTTCGCTACGGACTTTCCAGTATGCTTGTCTGACCTTGGTGATATTGTCATTAATGCAAAAATGGTGAAGACAATGAATGAAATAATGAAAAGAGCAAGGGATATCTGTCCTAATATTGAGGTTTCAGATATTTTTGAAAAATTCGATATTACGAATGTTGTCGTAACTCCACTAATAATCAGGAGTACATTTACTTTAGTATCAGCAAACTTTATTAAGTTCTGGACATTGTCTAAAAGCTTAAAAGCTAAATCTGTTTTTCGAATGTCATCCATGGTTTATTAATTAATAATGTCCTATAGTAAATTCCATTACCTTCTTTGCACTATTCCAAAAAAGTTCCGAATTTAATGCCACAAATTTAATTGGGTGAGGTGAACCCAATTTAAAACTAGATAACTCTAATTTATCTGAACTAATTGTGATATAAAGCTTTATTTCATAAGTGTCTTTTCTGTTGAATGGTATCAATTCAAAATCAATTTCACTGGAAGTTTTATCAAATTTTATTTCGCTATTCAATAAAACTGAGTGGTGTCTGTCTTGCGGAACTGTCTCAATTTTTACCACTTTAATATTTTCAGGTAGAGTGATTCCACAAATAAACTTCTCTATGTCCTTATTGCCCTCATTGGTCAATAAAATTGTAGCCAAGAAAAGATTGTCGAAATGGTAGGTTTGAGTTGCACCGGAAAAAGTAATTTTTGTTATTTCAGTGTTAGAGATTGCCTCAGGATAAAAAATTTTGTCAATTTGAATTTTATGCCCAACCGATTGAATTTTGTTTCGATAATTTGTAACGATCATTGTGATAATTGCTCCAACAGCACCACCTCCAAGAAGTGGAAATAATATTTTAAGCCATTCCATTGTTGCGTGAGTTGATTCGTAAGTTATGATAGTGTCCATTCTTGTTGTTGAGTATGTCTAAGCTTGCAGGTAACTCGTTAATATCCGCAGTTCCCAAATTTGGGCTTGTTTTTATTGATTGATTAATAAGATGTTAGGTTGCCAGTAACTTGCGCAATTTGAATTGCGGGGGCATTTAGCAATACAAAAAACGCAGGTATTTTGGTTTTGAAAGCACATTCTGAATATTGTTGGAGGTGCATTGAAAACTGAAAAGTGATACATCAATTTTTCCTTCCAAATCAAACCATCCTTTCCCAATCCGCCAAATGTGAAATTCCATATTTTCATCCGATTTCATCTCCAGCCCCCTTCCTTCCAAATTCCCCCAAACAAAAACAAAAAAGCCACCCCAATGCGGGATGGCTTTCGATGAGTGAAAAAATGAAAACTTATTTAGGCTGGCAAAGTGGCGATGTGGGCATCGAGGTCGGCCTCGTGGATGTCCAGTCGCCCGATCTGAGCGGAGGACAGATCCTGTCCCAACTCCCAGGTCACCAGATTGACAACATTTCCTTTCCCTTTTGCTTTCAACATTTTCTTGAGGCGGTACTGGTCTCCCAGTTGCTCGGTTTCAAGATCATCCTTCTTTTCTGCATCCGTTTCGGCCGCTATTTCGGCAGACCGTTTCGTCATGGCAGTTTGGATGTTTTCGATTTCAGCATCCCTTTCGGTGATGATGCGATCGGATGTTTCGGCCTTGTGCGTAAGGGTGATATTCTTCACGTTAAGGGCGTTGCGAAGGTCAGTGATGTAGGTTTTAACGTCTTCACCTTGCTTGCGGGTTGCGATTAAATCAAATGATGGTTTCATTATGTTTAAAAAATTTTAAGTTATTTGATATCGCCGAACGACAATCTTTCAGATGGGTTTCATCGGGTCGTAAAAAAAATGAATTAATTTTTAGATGGTCAAATAAATCACTGAAAGTGAACGCCTTCGTAAGGTAAAAAAAATGGCGTGGCGAATCGGGGCGATTGACTTTCTGCCTTTATTGGGCCAGGTGTGCTTTCGCTCTGGCCATTCAACCCGTCTGACCAAATAGGGTTCAAAATTCAAAGTTTAAAGAGGAAAGTGTTTTGCCATTTCTTTGAATTTTGAACGTGCAACATTGAACTATGTTCAAGTTAGGCGTAGACTTCGGTCTACGTCTGTGCGTTGGCGAATTTTAAATTCGCGTACACGAAGCATTCGCGAATTTAAAATTCGCACACACCATGACGTAGTCAAAGACTACGCCAAACCCAGAGCCAAACCCAATATGGATCAATTTTGTATTTTCTTTGAATTTTGAACTTGCAACTTTGAACTATCGCCCCAGCCACTCGTCCAGCTGGGCGATGCGGGCCAGGGTTTCCCGCTCCTTCAGGAGTACAGGCCGCTTTCTGGCGGACAGTTTCTTTCGTTCTTTTCCGGCCTTGCGAATGAGCAATTCCCAGTATTCCTTGCCGTCGTCCGACAATTTCCAGACATCCGATTTGGATAATATCGTTTGCGCAGACAGTAATTTCGACAGTCCCGCCTCTTTTTGTTCCAGTTGTTCACGCTTTCGTTGCAGGTTGCCCAACAGAATCCGGGCGGCCTTTCGTTCCTGTGTCCATTCCTCTCGTTCTTCCTGGGGAATGTCGGCTTCCGGCGTATCGGTACCGTCCGTGTTTCCAGCAGCCAGTTGTTTTTCAATGGCATTCCAAAGTTGGCGGGCATTGTCGGGGAGTGCCCTCTGCCCGATTTCATACATTCCCAATTGAGATGTAGGGATACCGAGCAGATCGGCCATTTGTTTTTGGGTGAGGCCCAGAGAGGTGCGAAATTCCAACAGTTCGTTCATGATTCAAAAATAGGAATTGTGATTGAAATGCGTGTGATTAAATCGGTTAATCACAAAAGGTCTAATCACAGAGCTGTGATTGATTTGTTTGTGATTGAAATGATTAATCACAGAAGGTTTAATCACAAATCAAATGGGAAGAGAAAAGAAGCGGTACACACAGTTGCAGTCAATCACAATGCTACAGATGGCCGGACTTCTATATTTTCTGCCTGTCAACCGTTTACGGGAACTTAAACTTGCGCTCTTACAGACGGAACTGCAGGAAATTGAACGTTGGAAAAAGGAGGATGAGTCGATGCCCACAGCGGATGGAACAACTGTAT
>DAIRER010000242.1:0-4079 GCA_036795495.1 Pseudobdellovibrionaceae bacterium
GTTACTTTGAGTTATGAATGATTTGATAATGCCTGATGAAATGAGCTTTATGATTATTTGAGCTGGGAAATTGATTTTCTGGTGAAAGAAATCTGAATTAAGTTTGAGTAAGTGGAAAATGTTAAAGAGAATTTATATTCAAATCCAATCAAGACTTTTGATTTAGCCGACACTCGTCATAATTTTCACGTCCTTAATTATCCGTTAATGAAAGTTAAACATCAAAAAATGAACAATTTCTACCATTGAATTCAGTTGTAAATCACCTTGTCAGCCCATGTGGGCCATTGATAGAGAAAATTGGCTTATGTAGTATCTTTAACATGTGGCTCCGTATCACAGACTCGATGTGATTCAGTTCCGTTTAATAAATACTAAAAACAAGGTACAACAATGAATAAAGTTTTATTTTCAGCACTAATTTTGACGGGACTGCTAACTGGGTGCATGGGTACATCAGCCATAATCAAAGAGGTCAAAGACCAACCAGTCGAAGATTTAAAAGCTAGTGAAAACTCCAAACCAATTCAATTTACAAAAATTGTTGTTAAGCTAAAACGTGGTGAGCATATAGGTGCTTTTAAAGTGGGATTATTGTGCATACCGCAGGGAGATCTTAACTGGAAAGGCGGGCGAATCAGCATAGATTCGGATGAATTCACAGATACATTTAAGGATGAGTTGGAAAAATATGCGTTCAAAACGGTTGGGGATACTAATGCCCTCTTCGAAGATCCATCCAGTTGGAAATCAGAGGTTCTTGTAGCAGGGTTAGTCAAGGATCTAAAAGTGAACACTTGTTATCCAAATGCCGGATTCGGTAATTTCACTTCTTCTAAAGGCGAGGCGTTTATTAAGGTTGACTGGCAGATCTATTCAAAGCTTGACCGATCAGTCGTACATAGCGTTTCAACAGAAGGTGCTGCAAAACATAAAGAAACTGTCGCTGGTGGAGACACTTTGGCAGTGCTAGAAGCATTCTCCCAAGCTTCTCGAAACCTATTGGCCGACCCGAAATTCAGGGAAATAGTTAGCAAAGGTGGAGCAAGCATCAAAGAAACCTCATTTAAGTCAGGTGAATCTATTGTAGTTTCAACCGGAGCATCTATTGTCGTAGGAAAATCTCCTGAAAAATGGCCTGGTGCAGTTGTTACTGTATTTGCTGGTCGAGGTTTTGGCAGCGGTTTTGTAATTTCAGAGAATCTAATCCTAACTAATCACCATGTTGTTGGAGAGTCCAATTCAGTAACAATTAAATTTGACAATGGTATGCAGGTAATCGGTAAGGTGATTGCATCAAATTCAGGTCGTGATGTTGCAGTTGTTAAAGTTGATGCAAAACTGCCAAAACATTTCCATACCCTGAGAGTGGGTCCTCCAGTGGGGACTGAGGTCTATGCAGTTGGTAGTCCATTAGACGAGAATCTTCAGTCTACAGTAACACGTGGAATTATCAGTGGGTATCGCGAACAAGATAAAAAGACATTCATCCAAAGCGATGTAAATATCAGACCAGGAAATAGCGGAGGACCATTAGTTAATAAAGATGGCGATGTGGTAGGAATTGCTGTTTCAGGTCTTGTTGTCAACGGTGACTTCCAAGGCATTAACTTCTTTATCCCAATTGATGATGCTCTTAAGTCCTTAGGGATAATTTAACTGTAGCTATCTTGATGAAACTCATTCTTAAATAAAGTTGTTGTAGCAATCAGCTAATTTAATTTTGATCGGCGGCTTCTTTATTATTAAATCATTTTAAGAGATAAATCCTATCTAGTTTCACATTTGTTTTTAAATTCAGACAATTAAAGATACAGGAATTTTATGAAGAAAATTATGTTAATTCTTGTCCTGCTTGCAATTAGCAGTTCATCCTTTGCTGGAGACGCAGACAACATTTCAGCTTGTGTTAGAAAGGCAAAAGAATTTTCTGGAATAACCTTGGATGAATTTGCAGCTTCTTATGAAGGGAATGTCCTAGCAATGAGTATAGTCAAATGGAACAATGCATTCTGTGAAGTGAAACTGGGAAACGTCTACACTTTAAATCTAAATGGTCAGGAGTTCGTTTATAAAGGCTTTGCAGGGCGAGAAGCTTATAACCTAAATGCTGCCTTGCAAGCAAAAACAGAAACCGCAGTTAATCAGTTGAATTCCCGTATTGCACTTATCAATCAGAGGGCCGAACAGGTTTCAGTTAGTTTGACTAAACCTAAACAGGACTTCAAATGGTTAACAAGATATGTTGATGAAGGCATTGAAAAGTCATTAGGTAAATCGAATCAATAATGCTAAAAAATATAGGGGATTGGTTGTTATGAAGTATGCTTTTATCTGGATTTTTGCGTTATTGCTCACCGGTTGCGCAACTATCAAACCTATTGAAGATGCAAGCTTGCCAAACGCTGATTTTTCTCAGTTAGTAAGAGTAAATCCAGTTCCGCAAACTCAGCTATTAGTTCAAGATAAGAAGTTTGCAGAAGCAAACGACTATCTTTCCTATTTCAAGGAATACGAATATATGAAAGAAGATGCAGAGGCAATTCGTCTTTCACAATTTATTCAAGAAACTCGTGAAAGCTGGATATATAAGCTAAAGAAAATGAATTCAGGATTCTGGACTGGTGAAAGCGATGAAACTGAAGGGCAGGTTGCATCAGTAGTTTCTGATTTTTTAGTTATCGGAGATCTTCGAGACCTGGTTATAGAAGGTAATAATCTTATCCAAGAGAAGGATGTTGATAAAGTCAACACGTCTCTTGCGACAGTGGGTGTTGTCTCTTCAGTTGCAGTGGTCACAGCCTCAGCGAAACCGGCAATTACCTTTCTTAAAATGACTCATAAGGCAGGCAAGATGCCTAAATGGTTAGGAAAAACTTTAGTTGAAAGTGCTGAGATTGCGAAAAAAACAAATAGCTTAGATCATTTGAAGGATATCTTTTCTAATGTTCATGGTTTATACAAAACTGCTGGTGCTCGCACCACATTAGAACTGCTTGCAAAGTCTAAAGATATAAATGATTTTAGAAGACTGGCAAAATTTGGAAAAGTATTTGGTAATAAAACGCCTACCTTACTTAAAGTCGGAGGTGATGATGCGATCACGGCTTTTCAACGATTAGGGGGTGCAGAAAAAGACACTATTCTAGAAGCATCTACATACGGTAATGAAGGTGTGAAGTTTCTTGAAAAAAACGGTGCTGAGATATTTAAAAGTGGTCTGTCATCGACAAGACGAAGAATGACAAATTTAGAAATTCAATTCGTTGAAAGTGGTAGAAAAGAAAAGATTGGTGGAAAAGAATTTATAAAAAGAGATGTTATATTTAATCCTAGCTATATTGATGGTATGCAAAGATCAAATATAGATAGAATGAAACTAGGACTTGCGCCAATCGGGAAAGATGGGAACCCGGTAAACTTACATCACATGAAGCAATATAATGATGGATTAATTTGTGAACTTAGCCAAGGTGAGCATAATGAATACTCCGACATTCTTCACAGATACTTGGGCCGAAGTGAGTCTGAAATAGACCGATCTAAATTTAACAGAATTAAATCTGATTATTGGAAAAGAAGAGTGTACGACTTTGAGTAAAACAAAAACTTCTTCTCAGCTTGAGTCTATATTGGGTTTCTCTGTACCAGAAGACTACAAGCGTTTCATAGATAAAACTGGATATTTGTGTCTTGAAAATATAGGTGCAGAGGTTTATGGATTTCGGCCTGATTTCAATATAGAAAAAATTCCTTGTGTCATTGGAGCTACAAATCTTAATAAAGATAATTACAACTTAGATAAGCATCAACTGGTTATATCTCATACTGGCATAGAAGATATTATTGTTGTACTCGACACTGAGACAGGCTGTGTTTTTGAGCAAGGCTTCTCAGGGAATAAAACAAAAGTTGCGAATTCATTTTCACTCTGGTTGGCCAACATAGGGTCAGAAAATGAATTAGCAGAGAAAAATAGCAACTGAATATATTCAATAACGTAAAGAATTTAGGCTGCTATGTATAGTATTTATAATTTAGTAATGCGTTGGTTACTTCAGCATTTAATTTCGCTTGCT
>DAIRER010000243.1:0-4076 GCA_036795495.1 Pseudobdellovibrionaceae bacterium
AGCCGCAGGGGAGTTCTCTTATTATATGTCTCGAGGGCCGGCAGCTCGCCGTTACAATATCGAAGCCGTGGCCTTGCATGAATTGGGACATGTTTTAGGTTTAAAACACCCCGATGAAACGAGTGTAAACACAGTTATGTCCCCGAAGTTATTAGAAAATAGTGATCGTATAGAGCTTACAGAGCAGGATCTAAAATTTCTAAAGTGTGAATATTGATTAAATTTAAGAATATTTAAGTTGAGATCTGAAAAACAGTTGTCCTATGATTTAATGGAGGTTGAAATGGCAAGATTGATAGAAAAAAAGAGTAGTATTAATAGAGAAAATGAAATTGAAGTTTTAAGTGCATCAGAAATTTCTTTAAGATCCTATCACGAACTTTCAGATCAACCCCTACAGGAAGTGGATTTACTCACCCAAGTGGAACAACAGGTTGATATTTTAGAAGATCTTATTCATAGAAATTCTTTTCTTATGAAGGAAGTTCGATACCTACTAAAAAAATAATTCTATTTAGATTGTTTGATTAACCTAAATTGTAAGTTTTTTTTGAAGCTCCAAATTTAGGAATTTTCAAATAGAGCCAGTCTCCCTCACGTTCTTTACTTACAGCCTCAGGAAGTGACATAGTTTCAAAGGGGAATTCTTCTTTAAATGTTTGAAAACTTTGATTGCTAACTCGTTTTCCCTCTTCATCTTGAAAAGAATCATTAAATGATCGTTGACCTTGAACGGTCACTTTATCTTTTTGTACAACAACACTGATGGAGTCTTTTTCGTGTTCAGGAACATAGGCGGACAGATAATAAAAATTAGAATCTTCTTTTATCTTGCTCCCACGATCTTCTACTTTATAAAATGGATCCTCTTCTTTGCCATCATAACGATTGAACTGGGATAAAAAGTCTCTTTTTTGTAAGGCCAATTGTTTTACATAATTATTTTTTTGAATATCTAGTGAAAGATTGTTTTTTTCTTGATTTTGATTGTAAATATTTTGATGGGTTTTAATTTGATTTTTAATAGCTCTTTGGTTTTCGTTTTTAGTATTTAAAAGTTTTTGAGCATAACTGTCGTTCAGCTGTTGATCACGGTCTTCCCAGATCATTTTTTGTTGAGCGTACCGTTCTGAAAAGTCTTTTTTTACTTTATCTAACTTTTTATTTTGATAGGCTATTTCTTTTTCTTGTTTAAAATAACCTTCGGATCTAATTTTTTCTTCATCTGAACTTAAATTTTCCTTAAGTTCTTCCTTTTTTTCTTTACCGCTTTGGTAGAGTTCATTCATCTGCTGTTGGTTCAGCTTACGAGCATTTTCTTCTGTCTGATTAAAACTTGTATTTAGATTTTGAAGTTCATTATTGTTTTTGTTTTTTAAATTTTCTAAAGCTTTTTTAGACTCACTTTGACGTATTTCAAATTTAATTTTTGAATCAGTCTCAAGGGTGTCTTTTTTTTCTTTAATTGTGTCAGTTAGATTCTGAAGTGACTCTTGTCCTTGCTGTCTTTGATCATTAATCTTTTTAGTGTAGACTTCATTTGTCTCGCTCAGGATTTTTTGACTTTTATCTCGAATCTCTTTTTGCTTTTCTAATGCTTTTTTTTGATCCGTGGTTTGTCTTGATCGAATATGATTTATGGCCGCTTCATTTTTATTTTCAATAAATTCTTTTTTCTCAGAATAGGTTTCATTAAGTTCGCTGATTTGATCTTCATTTGACTTTTGAATTTTCTTTTTTTTCTCGAAATATTCTTTTTGTAAATCGGCTATATCCGCTTGTTGTGATTGAATATATTGATTCCGAATAGGGGATGATGACATATGAACATTTTAGCATGTCTTTTTTTAAACCAAACCTAGAATCACTAAACCTAGACATTGGCCTGAATGTTAGCTAGACTAAGATAGTTAATTTTGTAGAAGTTTGATTGCCAGTGGGGGGTAAGATGAAGTGTTGCAAGATCGCATTAACCGGTGGTCCAGGTGGGGGAAAAACAACGGCTGTAGATCTTTTTCGTCGAGAAATTGGTGACGAAATTGTAGTTGTTCCCGAGGCGGCTACCATTTTATATTCCGGAGGCTTTCCTAGATCAAAAAATGAAGAGGTCCGCCTAGCAACTCAAAGAGCTATTTATCATGTACAAAAAAACCTAGAAGATATTCAGGCCAACTACTATCAAGGGCGCGTCTTGATGTGTGATCGTGGAACCATTGATGGAGCCGCCTATTGGCCCTCGGATTATAAAGAAAATTTCTTTGATCATATGAAGACAACTTATGAAAAAGAACTAGAACGTTATGATGCTGTGATTTTTTTTGAAACAGCGGCGGTTGGGGGTTCCAGTATCGAGGGTGGCAACCCCGTCCGGACAGAGTCTTTAAAAGAGGCGATTCAAATAGATAAGCATCTTAGGGATCTTTGGTCCAAGCATCCAAATTTTCATATTGTAAATCACAGTCCTTCATTTATTCACAAAATCAATGAAGGACTGATGGTTATGTATGATTTATTGAACTCAATTCGAGGAAAATCAAATTCTAAAACTCTTCCGTAGTGCCGACTTTCCCTTGAAAACTATCATCATCAAATGGAATTAATTCTTCGGCTTTACTTTTGGATGTGTTTGTTTGTTTTAAAGGCGCAATTGTTTGGTGGACGGGTTTTTCCTTGGCGAGATTGAGTTTTATAACATTCGATTTCTTTGAATTGTCCTTTGAGGTTTCATTTGGCTTTTCTTTTATTTTTTCTAATTTAACAGAAAAATCGATCTTTTTAGTCTTTTTCTGAACGAGTTCAGTTTGATTCATATCAATGTTTCCACCCACAATTGTTTTATTAAACTGTTGAATTAATTTCTGAAGACTTTCAAGTTGTTGGGTGAGGTCAGAAGAAATTTGTGTGATTTTTTCTGCAGTTCCCGCGTTGGTTTGTGAAACTTGATCAATATGATTCATTGCACTTGAAATTTGCATAATTCCACTGGCTTGTTCTGCAGAGGCTGTCGATATTTCTTCATTTAGATCTGAAACCTTTTTTGCTGAAGTGACGATACTGACGAGCACCGTACCGCTTTCATCGGCAACAGTTTTACTTTCTTCAATTTGATGTACACTTTGTTTAATTAAAGAGGTTATATCTTTTGCTGCTGAAGCAGATCTTTGTGCCAGTGTTCGGACCGCATCTGCAACCACTGCAAATCCACGCCCCTGTTCGCCAGCTCTAGCTGCTTCAACGGCCGCATTTAAAGCCAATAAATTTGTCTGAAACGCAATATCATCAATCACGGTGATAATTTCTTCAATCTTTTGAGAGGACTGTGAGATTTCCCCTATGGATTGAATCAAAGTTTTAATTTCTGTTTCACCTTTTTCTGCAATGTCTTTTGAATTATGAGAAAGTGCTGCCGCTTGTTTGGCATTATCTGTATTCATTTGAACCATTGAACTGAGCTCTTCAACAGAAGCGACCGTATTTTCAAGTGAAGTGGCAGAGGCCGTTGTTGAAGTCGCAAGAGAACTTCCCGTTGTTTTAAGGCCATCCAGAGTGATGGCTATTTTTTCAGTGGCTTTGTTTAAAGACTGTACTGTGTTTTGCAATTGCTGATTTAAAAGATGGTTTACAATGAGATATATTGAAAATAAAAAAACTGCAATAAATGCAGTTAAAATAAGAATAAAATTAAGAGTCTCTTGTGTATGAATTTCAAACTGTTTGAGGGTGTCTTTTAGTTCGGGAGTCGAAGCAATTTTTTTTATAATGCTATGGGATTCTTCAAAATTTGAATAATTAAAGGACTGCAGAGCTAGAATAGAAAAAATGATAACCATAATTCCAGCTAACATCATTCCTTTTAAACTCGTAAAATAATTTTTTAAAAAAATTGTCATGAAGTCTCCTTATAATAAGTGGACATTGTTCCATCGGTCTTTTTTTAATAAATTGTAGATAGGTTCAATAATTTAAAGTCCAAGGTCTAGAAAATGAAGAATTGCGATTAAAATAATGATAGTCTAAACTCTAAAGAAGAAGTTCTTAAATGTAACATAAGATATAATTGGTAAATAGATTTGAAA
>DAIRER010000244.1:0-4072 GCA_036795495.1 Pseudobdellovibrionaceae bacterium
TGGGATTTAAAAACACCACTTCAGATCGAATGGATTCAGTTTCTTTTATATCTTTAGCAGCGACTCCTTGAAGGGCTAAAATCGGAGAACTTTTTGCGAAAATATAACGAGGTGGGTTATAGTTTAGTTGGCTTATTGAAAGATGAGTGTTCTCCTGCTGGACTGTTTTAAGCAAGCTGCTGACTAAATCCGATCGACTTAAGAAAAGAGATACGACTTCTGATACTTTTTTTTCTCTGCATTTGGTGCAGTTGAGTTCTAAGGACTGCAGATATTTATTAAAGGAATTGTAACTGACATAAATTTTTTGCCCTTCAAAAGACCATCTCAGTATCCAGGACAAAGCCGTGGTGGCATTCGATACATCGGCCTGAGGTCCTAAAATTGGGGTTTCATAATAAAAATCACTCCCTTCAATGATATCGTTTTTGGCAACTCGAACAATAAGATCTAAGGGGAGAGGCTCTGCTGGATTTTTTCGAAGTCCAAAATCACCTTCGTAAATCGATTTGGGTATTTTTAAACCTTCACTAGAATATTCTAATTCTGTGACGTAGGTCCCGGGGTCCATGTCATTGTCCACCTGAAATAAGCGGATATCTGACAATTTTAAATAATAGTGTGATTCGCTCATTAGATTTTGAGAACTATCTGTCAATAATTGCGATTTGGTACAGGATGTCCCAAATAGAAAAATAAAATAGAATAGATAAATCCTTCGAAAGATCATACTAGACTATCGGCAGGTGTAGACAATATCTAAAGAGCTTCATAGAATTAAAAAGAATGTCTAAAAACTTGTCTCGTTGTAAAACGAAATTTATTTTTTTTCTAGTTTTGATGTTAGCTCAAAACTTATTGGCTCAAACTGAGACACTTTCGTCATCGATATCTTCTAGCCCAGCTCCACCATCTTTAGTGTCTTTAACCGAAGGGGTTTTAACTCAAAGATTAGGTCCCGAATGGAAAGGGATATTGTATGTGTGTAATCCCTATTGTCAGTTTATTTCTTTGAAAGAAATAAATGAATGGAAACCTAAACTACCCTCCTTAAAAATTCAGTTAGAACATATTAAGGGTGTGGCTCATACGGATCCCTTGTATCCCTTGCTGATATCAAAAAACCCAGTTCTTCCCTTCGTTCAAAAAGATAAAAAAGAAGATCCACCCCTTACAAATCCAAATATAAAGGATCAGCCTTTTGTCATTCCAAGTTATGCCAAAAGTAAATTTAATTATGCATTTCCAATTACGGGAGGTCTTGACCTACAGAGCAGTACTTGGCAATCCAATTCACAAATACAAAGTAATTTATCAACAGAAGATTTGACGGCACATTATTTTTTAACTTTTGCATTTATTAAAGGTCAGCCCTTTCAATTTTATAAACAATTTATTCAGCCCCAGTTAGAAATAACAAATGCATTTCAACTAGGGTCCTATCGAACTAAAGATTTAGAATCCAATATTTCACAAACATTGATGGAAATTAAAATCCAAGGAATGGTAATGAAAAAGGGATACAAATGGGGGATGGGATATTTAATTTCAACAGAAGATTTAAAATCCACAAAGGATACATTGACTCATTATTCAGTAAATCAACAAAATCATTTTCTTCGTTGGCTGTGGAATTATAAGCGTTATATATTTACTTTTGACTATTTATTGTCTTCACAAATTAAAGAAGCACAACAATATCGAGCCGAACCTTTTAAGATAGATCGCTTGCGATTGGGTATTGAATATCATACTCAAGATTTTCAGTTATTTGATTTTGACTACGGTTTATTTACCAGTTGTCGTATTTCACAGGCTCAGCAATCCGCAGGAATTGATAGCAGTATCGTGAGTCAACAGCAATCCTTAATCAATGTGCAAAATATATCATTGCAATTGGGAGTTCGAATGGGAGAGGATATTTTCAAATGATAAAGACACTTGCTCTTTTGGCTTTGCTTGATTATTCGGGATCGATGGATCAAAAATTTTCAGGTAAGGTGAAAATCGAAATCATGCAAAAAAATATTCAAGGACTCTTAGCTGTACAGCCAGCGCAGGACAATGTGGAACTTATTATTTTTGGAGCCGAACCTCAAAAGAAATGTCAGGATCTTTCTCTTTGGAGCGGGAGTGCTATTCAAGTTCAAAAAAAGCTAAGTGAAGTTAAACCTGGAGCCTTTGGACGAACGCCACTTTCTGCGGGGCTTTTAAGCTTAACCCATCGAGCTTTAGAAACAAAAACATCAAATGTTTTTGTCTTGACAGATGGTGCCGATTCTTGTCAGCAAAATCCCTGTGAAACCTTAGTAAAGGTTAATGAAAAGTTTAAAAAAACAAATCAAAAATTAAACCTAGTATTGATTGCCTTTGATTTAAAGCGAGATCAAAAAAAGTTTGAATGTTTTAAAAATTTAAAGCTAAGCAATTTAACAATTTCACTAATTGAAGCTCAAAATGAAAATGAAATTTATAATCAGCTAAAAAAAATTCAAGCAGCAGCTCTGGGGCTTTCAGAAGAACTGGATCAAGAGGACAAAGAGTCCAATGATAAACTTGATCAAAATGATTCATCTCAAAAAGGTGCTGGAGTTGGGGGTGGCTCTGTTGGAACAGGTGCCCATGGGCGAAACAAAAAAAACACTTCAAAGTCTCAAGGAAAGAAAAAACTTTCATCAAAAGAGGGGGTTTTAGAAATCCTTGGGGCCCCCCTTGAAGCTAAGTTTCAGATGGTGGGTGTGGGGTTTCAAAAATCTTGGACTGGGGCTTTTCCCCTGACTGTTCCTGTGGGTGAATATAAGTTACAATTTATTGATGAGTGGGGTTTAGAGATTCCCTTGGTTATTGAGCCACAGCAGATAAAGAGAATTTATTGGGCCAGTCTTATGAAAAATGCGAAGACCTTGTGGAAATTTCAACAGGCGCATTTGGGTGTGGTTTTGACACCCACGGCTTCGACTCAAGAAGTTCATGGGGTTTTACAAAAGTTAGAAATTGGAGCGAATTTAAACTCACCTGAGGTTTTAACTGAGGTTCCTTTTGGAGAATGGGGTGTTGAAATCACACATCCCATTTGGTTAAAGGGGATTGTTTCTAAAGAAACCCTAAAAATACCTCGTGGACCCATGGCTTCGCAGGTGTTGGTGGACTTTTTTAAAGAAGAATTGCGATGGGTTAAAAATCCAAAGTCAGAACAAATGAGCATTTTAGAAATTCAAATAAACCAACAAATCCCGGAGCGGTTTCTAATTTCCCCTGGGACCCTAGAAGTTCCAGTCCCTAAAAACGCTGAAGCCGCTTTTTTGACGGGGTCTTAATCGGCAGGAAGGACACAGCGAATGTATTTGTTAATCTCTGAGCCTCCATATCCTATATTTGTTTGCGTAGACCATCGGCTACGAACAAAAACAGAGCGTGCAGAATTTGTCGTTGCGGATAAGTTAGAACCATCTATTGTGCTGATATAAGGTTGAACAAAGAGAGCCCTGGAGAGATAGGCGGTAGCAGAGGCATTAAAAATCGGAAGACCAAGGGGGATAGCAATCGAATTTACAATTCCATTGGTTAATTGTGTATAGTAATTGTAAGTATTCGAACTCCACGTATTGATATTTGGTATTTTAAAGCCTGTTTCAATACCAAATTCATCCGTATAAAAATCTCGGTTTCCATTATCTACCGGAGAAATTCCGCCCACAAGACGTGAAGAGGGCGAGTGTTCATAATAAAAATAATCATTAGTAATTGTAGATTTATCTAAAGCATCATTAACTCCATAGCGACTTTGACAATCGGCAGTTAACGGATTTCCTAAAAAAGAACCAGCCCCAAGAGTTGTTCCTGGACCATTATAGGTTTGAGCGTAGGCATTTGAAGACAAGAGGACCTCGCTGATGTTTGTAGGCCGGAGGTCCGTGGTGTTACTGTAAGAAAAACATGCAAATCCATTTGTCACATCGTGAAAATTAGAGTTAAACCATCCACTGGCTTTTGTGTAGGAGGCATAGTAGGGCTCCCCAGGAATTGTCGGAAAAGCTGTGTAGGCGCGGTATTCTCGTGTACGACTGAGGCG
>DAIRER010000245.1:0-4061 GCA_036795495.1 Pseudobdellovibrionaceae bacterium
ATAATTTCAAAATTACCGTCACATTCAATTTGTCTTTGTCTCATGTAAATGGTGATGCTGTCGGCTTTAATATGTTGATCTTCGTAGGTCATTTGAACTTGCCCAGTGAGTTTTACGGTTTGCTGAACAGTGTCTCGTTCCATTTTTTCAGCAGTTACTAAAAAACCTTGAATTTTAGCCTGCATCGGAGCCTCAGCAAGAGCTTGGGAGCTAACTATTCCAGATAGAAATAAAAATAATAAATATAGGTAGAGGCTTCTCATTCGATTGAGATCATAAATTGTGTCTCGTCGAAGGTCCAATTAAAAATCTGGGCTAAGCGCCATCTTTAGGAAAACCAAGTTCTGCCGATAGGTTTTTCACTAAGCGAGGTCAGCATGAGAGTAAATATGGTAGAGCAGGGAGAGATCTTCTTTCTGCATATTGAAGGACGTTTGGAAATTGAAAAAATCAAGTTTTTAACATCTCAACTCAAAAGCAAATTTCAAAACAAAAAGGTCGTATTTTGTCTTGAAAAATTGAGTTTTGTTGGATCCTGTGGAATTCAGAAGTTTTTTCTGGATATTGATGAGCTCCATAAAAAACAAATTATAGAAGCTCGTATTGTGGGTCTACCACAGGATTTTCGCTATATGCTAAGATTTAATCAAATAGCGAATTTAGAGTTTTTAGAGAATGTTCAGGTGGCAGTAGAAAGTTTTTTATTGCCGCCCGTCGTAAATCAAACCTTGATTTAAACGTGTCGCAGAGAATTAATTTCTTTACTCAGTTCAAGGTTTAGCCTTTCCAGAGCCTTTGATGCTGTTTTGATTTTATCCACTTCGTCATTTTTGGCGTTCCACATAATGCGTAAGCTTTCTAACTGTTCTTTTAACTGAGAATTTTCCGTTTTAAGATGGCCGATCACTTCTTGGTTTTCTACAGTGCGGATCTGAAGATCTGCATGCTCGATTCCTAGTTTTTGATTTTGTCGGGAAAGCTCTGAAACTCGATCTTGAAGTTTTTCAAGATCTTTATTTAAATTTTGAATATAATCTTCTTTTAAACGTTGAACTAGAATCAGTTCATTTTCAAGTTCATCTTTGCGTTCAAGAGAATTATTTAAAGATTTTTTTGTGGTTTGTAAATCGGATTCAACAGTTTTATACAATTGAAGTTTTTCTTCAAGTTTTTGAATCTCTGTTTCATAATTATGAACAGACTCTTCAAGCTGTTTTTGTTGAAGTTCTACTTGAAATCGTGCATTTTTAGAAACCTCACCCATTTGTTCTCTAAGTTCTTTAATTTGGGTTTCTTTTTGGTTTAATTGAGCTTCAAGTTGAGCCACTTGTTTTTCTAAATTCAAAGAGTATTCTTTAAGTTCATTCAGATAGGGCTTTACTTGAGTTCTGACTTTTTCATGGTAGCGTTTGTAGCGTTCAAGATCGATTTTTGTTTTATGAGATAATTTTTCTAGGTTTTGATTAGTAAAGTAAAGTTTTTCTTTATCTCGTTCTAAGTGATCAATTTTATTTCTTAAAATTTGATCTTTTTCTTTGTAAACTAACATTTGATCCGTTACGGCTGATTGATTCAAATGTGAATTTTGAGCTTGTTCATGAAGTTTTTGATTTTCAATTTCTAATGTTGAAAGTCGACGAAGTGTGACCTTTAGACGGGCCATTAAGTCATCATTTTGTGAAATCAGATTCTCAACAGTTGTTGATTTTAAAATATCTTTAGGGATATTTAAATGAGAATCTGCTCGATGATCTTTATTTTCACTGATAAAATCTAAATCGTGTATTCCCATAGGCTTCCTCCATGAAGTCTATAGATAGAATCGCAGAAGGGTAGGCCTTTTGCAAAACTAAAGACCATAAGACTAGACCTAAGTGCTATAAAATCAAGTTTATTACGGGATTTCCGATAAAGACTCTATGTCAGAATCCGCTGCAAAGAATATGAATAACAATGAAGATTCAAGTCACGAGTTGGTGGTTGCTACCTCGTCGGGAAGAACTTTAAATGATAACGAACAATCTGAATTTTTTGGGGGAGTCCTTGATAAATCCGATTTAGGCCCATCTGGATCTTTAAGATCCAATGTTTTAACCTTAGTTCTTTCTGAAAAATACGATCCTGGAATTGCAGAACTTAAAAAATTTCTAGCAGAGGATAGTCCTTATCCAGATTTTCTACGAAAAATAAAACCTCATGTTGCTTACTGTATAGATTTGATTTATGCCATCCGCGCAAAAAGAAATTTTCCGGGTTTTAATTCGCTGACAAGATCCAAGCAACAAGAGTTGCGAGAAAAATTTAAGGAACATTTTGAACAATTAAAAATGGCACTTAAAAAAATAGAAAATAATTTGATTGATTTGCGCATTGGCGATTCACGCTCCACAATCATGGTCATATGGACATTTTGGTATTCCATGGTTGCTGTTTTTGCTCTAGCTGTCATTTTAGACCTCACCCGCGGTGGGGTTTTACTCACCGCTTGGTCCATTATGAATGAAGTGATTATTGAAGTTTACGAATATTTATTTTGATTGTTCAGATTTTATAGATTGATAAGTTGATTCTAAAATTGGTAGAAAATGTCCTCGGTCGAGTTTTCGACCGTTTACAAAAATAGAAGGGGTTCCCTCAATCTTTGCAAGAGCTCCCTCATCGGCACTTTCTTTAATTATGGTTTCAATTTTCGTATCAGAAATGCAATTTTTAAGTTCGACATTTTTTATTGGAAAGTTCTCGATAAAATAGTTAAGGGCCTCGTTGGAGGCGGGCAGTTTCATATAAACTTCTTGTTGCTCAAAAAAGTGTTCATGGGCTAACCATCCCTTTTGTTCTAGTTTTTCCATGCAAAAAGTGATTTTAGGTAAAAGACAACGAATTCCATTTCCTAAATGCTCAGCCAGAGCGGCATTGCAGTTTCCATCCAGGGGAAATGGTTTGAAAACAAGTAAGACATCGGGATGTTGTTTTATAAAATTATGTAAAGAGTTGGCTGCGACTTTACAGTGGGGACACAAATAATCAGCAAACTCAACAATGGTCATTTGTGGGGGATTTTGAGTGGACACGGATTTTAAACCAATATCCTCTTTAAAAGAAATAGAAGGATTTGATTTCCAATAATAAAGACTTTCTTTGATAAGCGGTTCTATTTTATTCACCCCCGTACTTTCGGAGATAAGAAAATTGAAAAAAAATGGAGCCCAAAGAATTGAAGAAACTAAAAATATAAAAAAGGGATGATCTTTAATCTGTAGGGGAACTTGAAATATATGTGAAAAAGTTGACTTTGGTAAAGTCCACCATAAACAAAGAAAAGTTAAAAAAGAAAGTAAATAGGTTCCAATACAAAAAATACAGGCTTGCTCCATAAGAGAGATAGAAATGAACCCCATAACAATCGAAGTAGCAAAAATCAGAGTGGCTAATCCCTTTGCAAAATAAGATGTAAATGGATTCGTAGAGTTTGACGCCCATCGGATAGGAATTAAGGAAATAAAAAGCACTAAATTGGTAATGACACCCCAAAGGGCAATGGGAATACCAAAGAGGCTAGAAAACCGACTGGCCGCAACTGCATCACAATTAAAATACTCACTGATATTACAGATTGAGGGGCCTGAAAGTCCTAAAAAACGAACATCAAAAAAATGTTTCGTTAAATAAATATGTAGTGCAATGGAAATGAGTGTAAATAGAAGTGCTAGATTTATAAGCAATTTGTTTTTATTCATCGGTATAGAATCCTTTTTGAAGATTTTTTTTATCATTGAAGCTTGAAAGCTTCTTGAAATCAATCCATTTTGTGTCAAACTTTAAAAGTGAGTTTAAATAAAAAGTGGTTTCAAATTCGGTTTGAGTTGTATTTGACTTTAAAAAAGCAGGTCCGGCGTCGTATTGGTGGGGATTCTCTTGACCTACAAAGGTACCGTAATCCTTTTATTAAAGAGGCCAATTCAAAATGGAGCGCCTCAGAAATGAGGGAGCTCCTCAGTTCATTAGAGACAGCTCATGTTGTGTTTATGGGGGACTTTCATCCCTTACAGCAATCTCAAAAG
>DAIRER010000246.1:0-4056 GCA_036795495.1 Pseudobdellovibrionaceae bacterium
TTGAGCCAACATTAAGTTTCTATTGAATGCACCGACAATAAGGACTCTATTTTTTGCCATTTTTCACCACTTTAAAAAAGTCTCTCTCACCATTTGATGCTCTGTAAATGCAACCCGCTTCACACAATCATCAAATTTTATATTTACACACTGCTGCTCTTCAATCACCTTTCTTTGTAAAAGAATCGGCCCAGCATCTAGATCTGCCGTGACCTCATGAACAGTCACCCCGACAGAATCATTGGATTGAAAGCTTTTCTCTAAAGCATGAAGACCCACATATTTTGGCAAAAGACTGGGATGAACATTAATGATTTTCTGATCCCAATCTTTTATAAATTCAAAAGGAATAATTTTCATAAATCCTAATAAAAATATCTTATTCACTCTTAGGTCTTTTAATTTTTTGCTTAATATCATCCAATCAACATTTTTTTCTAAAACCAACGTAGGCACGCCCCGGCGCTGGGCTTTTCGAAGACCTTCCGCTTTTCTAGTAGAACTCACAACAAGCGCCACCGAAGGAGCCTCGTTCAGATCCAATAAGGCTTGCAGATTTGAACCTCGACCTGAAATAAAAATAGCCCATCGGTCATGGATATTCCACATGAGCCTCTCCTTTAGCCTTTTCCACAAGACCCAGCAAGTGAGTCCCGAATCCTTTTTCTTGTACCCACTGGTTTACTTTTTTTAAATCCTTCGGCGAAATAACCAGAGCTAACCCCACTCCACAATTGAAAGTTTTTAGCATTTCCTCGCGAGTCAAACCCGATCTTTTTTGAACCTCAAGATAGGGTTTAGTAAAACTCCAAGGGATCAGACGCACCTTTGTGTCTTTAGGCAGAACTCGTGGAAGATTTTCCATTCCTCCACCCGTGATATGTGCCATGGCTTTTAATTTCACTTTCTTTTTTTTCAGAAAATTAAAAAGTTCTGGATAAAGGGCCGTCGGTTCTAATAGAATTTTTTTATTCTTTTTTAAATCATGCGCAAAAACTTTTCTCAACAATGAAAATCCATTACTATGAAATCCTGAGCTGGACACTCCTAGCACCATATCACCCACTTGAACACGATGGGCTCCTAGAATTTCATCCTCTTCAACAAGCCCCACGGCAAATCCCGCACAATCAAAATCATTATTATGATAAACTCCTGGCATTTCTGCGGTTTCTCCGCCCACCAATAGGGCTCCAGATTTTGCACAGGCCCTTCGAACACCCGTTAAAAAACTTTTAGCCGCAGGTAAATTTAATTTTCCAGAAGCATAATAATCTAAAAATAAAACCGGAGTGGCTCCTGTACAAATCAAATCATTCACACACATGGCAACCAAATCTTGTCCAACAGATTCATAGTCCTTAAAAAAGCTGGCAAGCTTTACCTTGGTCCCGACCCCATCCGTACACGTGACAATACATGGCTTTTTAAAACGACTTCCCAATTTCCATACGGAGGCAAAACCACCCACTCCGGCGACTAAATTTCCAGTAGATTCAATTTTTGAAGACTTTTTAATTTGCGGACTTCGAGTTTCGGCAATCCAATCGACAAGCGCATCACCCGCTTCAACATCGACCCCACTTTGTTTGTAATTTAACTTCTGATTCGATTTTTTTTTGGTTTTAATTGATTTTATGCTCGTTTTCATAGATCTATTCTTAGTTGCCTTTAATCCTGATTTCAAATCATTTTAACATAGACTTTTCTTGCAGTTTTAATTTTTCTATCTTCTAATCAAATCTGGAGGACTTTTCATGCGTTTATTTAAAAATCGACCCCCTGTTTTTATATCTTTCGTCTTTTTTTTCACTCTCTTTTTTTTAAATATTCAAAACGTCCATGCGGCCCCCCTTCTTTTAGCTCAAAATGAGTCCGACGAATTTTATGATCCCTTTGCCGACTACAGTGAATTTGATACTGAAAACGAAGAAGAAGCTGATATTTACTTCTTTAAACATGGTCGATTCTTTAGTGTCGGAATGGCTGGAGGACAACGCTCTTTCACAGGAAATATGTCTACCCAATATGCCCCTAATATTGCCTACGGCTTTTTTATCAATTACTTTTTTGACTTTCGATTTGCCTTTTCCTTAAGTTATCTTACCGGTGTTCATAAAGTTAAAATCAGTACAACAACACCCAATACCTATGAAGGTTCATTGACGCTGAGCTCAATAAATCTTGATTTTAAGTATTATTTTAACCCTCAAAATTTTACTAAAAAGTTAGCTGCATTAAATCCCTATATCATCGGGGGATTTGCTCAAAATACAAGAACCTACTCCTTAGCTACTATTTCTGATCAGTTCAGAGACTCGGCAATGGGATTTAATATGGGAATGGGAATAGAAATTCCGATGATGAAAAAGAAGTCCTTTATCGGTCTACAGGGGAATTATTATCTTGTGAACTTTCCTGATGAAAGTAAAAAAGTATTTTTAGAAACAGAAACTCTTTCTAAAACCATAGACGGAGACTATTTTCAAGTCCTCGCCGTCCTTGGTACTAACTTTTAATTTTTAATTATAAAAACTAATTTCGATTGTGAATTAAGCTGCGCACTTCATCCACAAAAACAACATCGATCTTATCACTGAAGGCCTCTGTCACAAAACCAATTCCAAATTTGGGATGGCTTAGTTTTATATTTTTATCAAACTTGGTTTTCATATTATAAACCTTCTCTGGACTTTCTTGAGACATCAGGCTTTCATATGAGGACTTATGGGCTGATTGTCGAGCGGTCTCAGAAATCACCTTGGGTTTAGCAAGTCTAGCCGTTGCTGCACGTCGAGCCACCGCAGAGGAATTGGATTTTCGCTCTTGAGTTTTCGGAAGAGTGTACTTTTTCGAAGCCCCACAAACTTCACACTTAAGTTTGGCCGTCGTTGGCGTCGTATGCGCCACGACTTTATGATAACGATCCGCATCGCACTTAGTACAAAAAGCAAAAAATGATTTTGCCACGGCTGGGAGTTCGGTAACACTTAAAGCTTCTTTAATACTCATTGGACATCCTTTGGTTGATATAAATGCAGGGGCTCATCTAGTTTTTTTTCAGCAACTTCAGTCGCATAAAGAAAAAAGGGCCCCTCTTCGTTTTCTATGCGTTTTTGAAGCTCTATCATACTTTTTTCACTTTTGGGATCAATCATGTGTTCTGTTTTACGATAATTTTCTAAAAACTCGTAATCCTCGGATCGATCAAAAAAACGATCCCAGGAACTCGTATTGACCTTCAAACGGTAGGTTAGTGTTTTTGCATGAGAATGCACCGGAGCATAAGCACCAATAACTTCTAAATGTCCGTAATAAGAATGCAGTTTCAACGCCGGCCCTCCCCATTGGGTCATTCCCGAGCATTGTTCCACGTTGGCATACCATAATCCAAAGGCCTTAGATAAAAACCCAAGAGCATAAAACTGCGATTCTTTGGGCAAAAGAGAATTCACTGTGCACAAATTATGAGCAACCCACTCGCCACGGTGCAATGTTGGGATCGATATAAATAAGGACAAGGGCACCCAATCCATATCCATCAGTTTTTCCACTCGAGGTAATACTTTAGGATCCACAAGATTCACCGGTGAATTTTTGGGTCGATGTTTTTTTATATCTAAAATTTCTTTAAGTATTTCAGACATAATTTGAGGACGCACGGCAAAGCCAGCCGCATAACCCGGCATGATCGCACAATCATAAAAAACCCATCGTGGCATAGCCATATTCGAGGGTCCAAAGGCTCGCTCTTCGATAGAGTAAATTTGATCCGCAAAAGAAATTTCAGAAACGTCCAGCGGGTTTTTAAACAGAATTTCCTGTTGAAACCAATCTGATTTATGAATGGAACCAGGATTGGACAAACGGTTTTCATCCCTTGCAAAAACATAGGGACGAATCTGAGGATCATTCAACCAGAGTGCCTTTTTCTCCTTAATCATTTTTCTCCTAAGGGATGAACCATGTCTTCAGGTCGAACATACTGATCAAATTGTTCAGAGGTCAGGTAACCAAATTTTAAAGTTTCTTCTTTTAATGTTGTTCCATTTTTTT
>DAIRER010000247.1:0-4053 GCA_036795495.1 Pseudobdellovibrionaceae bacterium
AGTGACATTAAAAACCAATTGAGGCTTAGGGGGGGCGAGTTGATAATAAGAGGCCCTAAGGACAGGACGAGAAACTTCAAATCCAGATTCATTTTTTCCATCTGGTAGATATAAAATATAAACTCTTAAGGAAACTGGATACTCTTTATCTGAGGTGATGAGCTTTCCGGAGTAATTTCCTACTACGGAATTAAAGGTATTTATTAATTTATTTCGTGTTTCTTCTTCTTTTTTTGCTCCGGGGTTGTCTTCTTTGGAAAAAGCACAATGAGTTAGATTTAAAAGAACAAAAAAGGATAAAGCTATTTTTAACACGATCCCCCCCCCGGGTTAGTTTTCTGTTTTATCTGGTATTAGTTGATCAATAAATGCAAACCAATCCGCTAAAGCAATATTATAATTTCCCACGGCCTGAGTGTATTGAGTTTCAGCAATATATTGTTTATTCATAGCATCGATAAATAAACTGATATCTGTTCGTCCCTGTTGAAACGTATTTTCTAATTCTTTAACGGCTTGCTTGCGATAGGAACGGATCATTTGAGCACTCACAGCACTTTGGTATTTGACTTCGACGGTTCGTTTTTGTTGAGCCAAACGATCTTGAGCCTCTTGTTGCATTTGAGACAATTTAATTTCTTCTATGTTTTTTTGTGCTTTTTTATTGATATAGTTTTCTTCACTTAAGCCATAACCAAAAGTATATTGGAATTTGAGACCTAAATAATAACTAGGGCGATTTCCAGCAACCACACGATTTAAAGATTCAGAGGCTTCTTCTTCAATTCCAGTAGAAGAGAATTTTCCTACTAGATTGAGTGTGGGCTTTGTGCTGGATTGAATAGAATTCAATGTTTCATCTGCGGCTCTAAGCTTTAATTTTTGAGCTTCTATTTGTCGCAATTGGGTGATGTCCATATTTTTAAAATAGGGTAGAGGCGGAAGTTCTTGCAGCTCTTCAAATTGAACTTCAGCGGTGTTGTCGAGATTCAAATTCGTCAGAAGGTTTTCAATATTTGTAAGGTAGGCATTTGAAGATTCTTTAACTTCTTTATTGTGGTTTTCAAGTTCTGCTAAAACCTGGGTTAATTCTGCAGGGTTTGCATACCCCAAAGAGCTTTTTCTTTTTACAGAAGCCACAAGTTTTGTATAACTGTCTCGAATGGCAAGAGCTTGTTTGAAGTTAAGCTGAGCAACGTACGTAGACCAATAGAGTTTTAAAGAATTTAAAACTACATTTTGAAGGTCAACATTTTTTTGTTTAAGCGCCGATTGATATTCCAATTGAGACGCTTCAATGGCGGATTGAGAGGCTCGTCCAAGATAGTTATTCCATAGAGACTGCTCAGCACTGATTGAAAAAATATCAGATGTTAAATTTCGAGGAGTCGTAATTCCACTCGCTGCGCCATAATCAGCTTGTCTGGAAGTCCTTTGCATAGAGAGACCCATGGTCGTGCCCGTAGGAAAAACTTTAGCCAGGGAAAGGGTGTTTAAATAAGAATCAAAAGTGTAATCTGATAAAAGCTGAAAACTTTGTGAGTTATCATGTTGAAAACCGCCGTCGTAAGTCAGTTTCCATTCATAGTTCGCATAAGCAGAAATCGGAGCTAGAACTTTTAGTTCGTAACCTAAAAGAACCTGTTTACTTTGCCGACTTTGATTTAATGCCAATTGAGCCACTTTTTGTTGATTCAAATAAAAGACTTCATTAGATTTGGCGTCAAGAAATCGTGAAGAAGTTAATAATAAAGAGAAAAAAATAAATTTTACCATAAGAAGCGAACTCCTAGTTGAGAATTTCGATGTTGAACTTCTAAGCTGCTACCTTTTGCATTGTTAAGACTTTTTTGAATATATTCCGCTGTCAGTTGAGTGAGGGGTGTAAGTTTGTAATGCGCACCCAGTGAAAGCTGGTTAAAAGACGTTTGCTCTGAAAAATTGAGAGCCTCTTTAGAGGTTGTTTGATGATGAGATACTAATCCCAACTGAGGACTCGCAAAAAATTCAAATAAGGGCGAACTTTTCGGAGTCCAAGAAAGAAAAAACCCTGTATTAAATAAAAAAGATCTTAAATTTGGATCAGAAATAGTATAACCGCTGTTTAATGTGAGAGGGCTACTTTGAGAAGTGTATCCTAATTCCGCAGAAAACCCCATTTTAAAAGGAATGTCAGAGAGAGGATCCATTTGTTTTTGAAAACCAAACTCCAAAGAAGGCATTAAAGACTTTTGAGTTTTTGAAAGATTTAACTGTCCCAGGGAAGGTAATGTCACTTGCCCTTCGGGTTGAAAACTTTGCAACTTGAAGGATACCCAGTATTGAAGATCAGAAAAAAGCCCAGACTCTTTTGGGGCGTCCAATTTTAGAAATATATTTTCATTTTCAGGTTGAGACGAATTCATTTGTGGTTGAGATTCAATTTTTTGAATTTCTTGAAGGGCCTTTTCTTTTAAGCTTTTTGTGCCTTCAGTTTTTGAATGGGTGGGCTTACGTTCCGCTGCAGCGTTTGAACTAAGTCCGATAGCGGTAACCACGAAAATCATAAAAAAGAAACTTTTCACGGGGACTCCGTATTTTTCATATCTTGGGAATCCATTGATAAATGAGCTTGAAAACATTTATAAAAAGCATTCGGAGAGATGGCGTGTCCCTGCCAATTTTTTGTACCAAGATCCAATGAAATAAATCCCCCTAAAGAACCAAAAGAAAAAGCCAATTTATTTTTTGATTCCAAATTTAATGGATTTGACAGAAGTGGACCAAGGTTAAAATACTTTTGAGTGATATTGAAAATGAATTCAGGATATAGAACATCAACAGTTGATAATTTTTGAAATTGAGAAATTGAAAATTCGGTCAGAGATAGATGAGCTTCTTTTAGAATGCGTTCTCGAGTGCCATCATTTGTATTTGTGATTTCAAACTGTTCAAAAGATTGAGTATGCAAAATGTGACCTGACGAATTCATAGAAACAATAGACATTCGCAGCTTTTGGGCCTTTTCTTTGTATATGGAAGTCATTGTCTTTGATAAATCAGAAAGCCGCGCCACTTTTCTTTCTACAGAAAAAAAACCTTTTTCTGAGGGGCCAACTTCTGTCCAAGTTAAAATCTCTTCATTTAAAAAATAAATTTCAATTTGATGTGTTTTGATGTTTTGGGGATTTGGTAAAGTAAGAAAACTTTTATTTTTTTGGTCAAAAAGAAGTCCGCGCAATAGGTTTGAATTCCGATCTAACACTTCAAATTTTATAAATCGCTCTAAGGGTGAAATCAGTGGATTTATAGATTCAATGTATTGGTTAGGTAGAACAATTGATTTTTCAGATTCGTCGGATTTATCGGACTTCATTGAAATCAATTTATATTTTAATAGTTTGTTATTCAGTTGAATATTCAGTGGATTGGGTTCACTGGGTTGGAGAGAGTCAGGAATTAATAGAGTTTGAGTAGAATCTTGATAATGATAGTTTTTTTCAGGTAAATTCAAAGCCGAGTAGATAAATGTAATTGAATTTTGAATGAGAGGGATTTCAAATATTTTTTCTGATGTTGCTTTTCCTTGGGAGATTTGAGCATCTACTTTAAGTAAGTTAATTTTTTTTGGTTCTTTAGACTCAATAAGAAACGATATATTTGTAGGTCGACTCAAAATTGTTTGAGGATTGTTAAGCCCGAAGAATATTTTTCCTCGAGCATCGAATAATGTAAAGGACCTCGGCTTATAATTTTCAAAAGCATCCGTGGGAAAGGTTAAGACTTCGCTGGCCTCTTTTTCTGAATTAAGACAAAGAATGCGTTCAATGGGTTCTGCTGAAAAAGAAAGTGGAATATTTAAGAAACTAAAAGTGAAAAAAATTAAAATAAAGTTTTTAACTATCATAAGTTTAAGAATTCTCTTCTAGAATTGGGCGCCTTGTCAATATTTATAGCCTCAATAAATTGATAATCTTTAAAATCGATGAAACCATGCCTTTAAGGGGGCTCTATGTATTTGTCAGACCGGTCCATTAGAAATCCAGTTTTTGCATGGATGCTTATGTTTTCTTT